>JABBNX010000141.1 GCA_019352135.1 Pseudomonadota bacterium | reverse complement strand
GGCAGGAGCAACAGGCAGCCGGCCAGTGGGATGAATATCAGGATTGTAAGGAGCGGATAATTAGCGGGCATATGTACCTATCTAAATGTTGGGCAAAGCGTAGCGTGCCCAAAGGATGCGGCGGTTATGTTGGGCACGGCATGAAACCGCCTTTGCCAAAACCTACTAACTCTACACCTTTACCTGTTGCCACAATTTTGTTGGGCACGCTTTGCTTTGCCCAACCTACGAACTACGAACCCGGCACCAGCCGTTTCAAAACGCTCTTCGCCATCTCAAGAATACCCTCGAACGAAGTATCCTTCAAGGTGCAGACCAATTTATAATCAGGGGTGAACTGGTATTTTTTCGGTTCGCCCCGCATCATGCCGATAATCGTGTCAGGCTGGGCCGGCGTGCGCGGATGAAATGAAATGATCACCGCACGACCGTCAAAGTCGATCTGGCGCACGATCAGCTTCTTCAGCATCACCCGCAGCTTCATGATCTCAAACAGGTATGTGGTTGCAAGCGGATACTTCCCGAAGCGATCCAGCACCTCGTTCTGCACGTCCAGCACATCCTCTTCGTTCTCGGCCTGGGTCAGTTTTTTGTAGATCACAAGCCGCTGCCCGGCATCCTTGATGTACGCCTCGGGGATGAAGGCCGGGACCTTGAGATTGATTTCCGGTTCGACCCGCTCGACGCTCTCCTCGCCCCGCATCCGGGCGATTGTCTCCTCCAGCATCTGGTTGTAGAGCTCGAAGCCGATCTCGGTAACCGTTCCGGATTGGCGGTTGCCGAGCATATCCCCCGCGCCGCGGATCTCCATGTCGTGCGTCGCAATGCGGAAGCCGGCCCCCAGCTCGGAGATTTCCTGCAACACCCGGAGCCGTTCGCGGGCATCAGAGCTGATGGCCGCCTCCCCCGGGATCAGCAGATAAGCGTAGCCGCGCTGGGTGGGGCGCCCCACCCTCCCCCGCAGGTGGTAGAGCTGCGACAGGCCGAACTTGTCGGCATGGTCGACGATCAGCGTATTGGCGCTCGGGATATCCAGGCCGGATTCGATGATGGTGGTGCAGAGGAGCAAATTGGTTTCGCCATGCATGAAACCGAGCATGACCTTCTCCAGTTCATGTTCCCCCATCTGCCCGTGCCCCACCGCTATTTTGGCTTCCGGCACCAGTTGCGCCAGCAATTCCGCCCGCTTGCCGATAGTCTGGACGCGGTTATGAACATAGAATATCTGTCCACCCCGACGCAGCTCCCTCATCACCGCTTCGCGAATCAGCTCTTCCGAGAAACGGGACACAATGGTCTTGACCGCGAGACGGTCCACCGGCGGGGTATCGATGATCGAGAGGTCGCGAATCCCCATCATCGACATGTAGAGCGTGCGCGGAATCGGCGTCGCGGTAAGGGTCATGACATCGACCACCGCGCGGAACGATTTGAGCCGCTCCTTGTCCTTGACCCCGAACCGCTGCTCCTCATCAATGATCATCAGACCGAGATCCTTGAAGGCGACATCTTTCTGCAGCAGGCGGTGGGTACCGATGATGATGTCGATATCACCTTTTTTCAGCCGTTCAAGAATCACTTTCTGTTCTTTGGCGGTGCGAAAACGGGACAGCACCTCGACCGTGACCGGATACTCTTTGAGCCGTTCGCGGAATGTTTCATAATGTTGCTGGGCCAGGATTGTGGTCGGCACCAGGATGCCGACCTGCTTGCCATCCAGGGCGGATTTGAACGCACCCCGCAGCGCAACCTCGGTTTTGCCGTACCCGACATCGCCGCAGACCAGCCGATCCATCGGCTTTGAATGCTGCATATCCGCCAGTACATCCTGAATCGCCGAGAGCTGATCGGGGGTTTCTTCCCAGGCAAATGACGCCTCAAACTCCCGGTACATCTCATCGGGGGGCGAAAAGGAAAAACCTTCAGAGAGCTGCCGCCGGGCGTATATCTCCAGAAGTTCTCCGGCCAGCTCCTCGATATTTTTACGCGCTTTCCCTTTCGATTTTTCCCAGGAGACTCCCCCCAGCTTATCGAGCGCCGGATGACTTCCCTCCGGGCCGATATAGCGCTGCACGAGCCCGAGGCGATCAACCGGAAGAAACAGCTTGTCCGACCCGGCATATTCCAGCAGCAGGAAGTCCCCGGCAACGCTCCCGACTCTGATATGTTGCAGCCCGCGGTACAGGCCGATGCCGTGGTCGATATGCACCATATAATCGCCCGGTTTCAGTTCGGCCAGAGAAGCCAGGAGCTGCTTCTTGCGCACCTCGGACACACCGCGCCGCCTGACCCGCTTGCCGAACAGCTCTTCTTCGGCGATCAGCACCAGACGGGAGTCCGGCAGACGGAAGCCGCGCGAGATATCGCCGATCAGGATCGTAATAGTAGCAAGAGAGGCAGCATGCTTTGTCTCCGCACCCACCACCTCCTGGAAACCCGCTTCACTGATGGAGCAGGGGATGTTGTACGGCGTCAGGAGATCCTTGAGCCGTTCGGCCTGGGGCTGCTGATGGCACGCAATCGCAACCCGCTGCCCGCCGTCAAGCCACTCACGCAACGTGTGAGCCAGCGGAGCGAGAGCATGACTGCTTTCCTTCGATACGTTTACTCGCAGGTCACTGTTTTCCTGGCACGGAATAGTAATTGCCGTTATGTCACCAGGAGCATCCAGAATCAGACCGGAGAGCTCAATGACGCGGCGTTTGGCAATTACCGTTTCCAGCTCGGACCCGGTCAGGAACAGCTCACTCGCCGGAGAGTGGACCAAACCGGCAACGGCTGCTTTGACTGCCCCTGCTCCAACCTCGTCGCAGACACTGAGACAAGCGTAGTTGATCGCCTCAGGGTCGAGCAGAATCAGCGGGGCGCTGGCTGATACATAGTCAAAAATTGTTTCAAGACCGGGATGGAGGAGCGGCTGAAGGAAATCAATGCCCTGGTAGTAGACCGCATTGTGCAGATCTTCCAGAATCGTGCGGCGGCGATTGGCCGGGATGTCGAGATCGTCGCAGAGCTGCTTCAGGCGCGGTGCGATATCCGCCAGCACTTCATCAGACAGCAGCAGTTCCCGCGACGGGAGCAGCACCAACTCCTCAACCGGCTGCAAGGATCGTTGTGTCAAGGGATCAAAGGCGCGCATGGTTTCGGCCGTATCGCCAAAAAACTCGATTCTGACCGGCGTCGGCAGGTTGGGGGGAAAGATGTCCAGAATCCCTCCCCGTACGGCAAAGGTTCCCCGATCCTCCACCAGCGGTACATTGGCGTACCCCATCCGGATCAGCCTGGCAAGCAGCTCGTCCCGTTCAAACTCTTCGCCGGCAAGCAGATAGCAGGAAGCGTCATTCAGTACCTTCCGCGGCAGCACCCGCTGCAAAGCAGCAGCCACGGGCATGACTGTAATTCGGGACGAGCCGTTTTGCAGCCGGAAAAGCGTTTCCAGCCGGGCTCCGGTCACGTCGGGATGTGGAGAAGCAGCTGAAAATGGCGCTGCATCCCACGCCGGGAAGAGTGCCGCATGCACATCGCCGCTTGAGAAAAAAGTCAGTTCCCGGCAGAATTCCTCTGCCGCCTCCTGGGTCGGGGCGATCACCAGTGGGATCTCAAGTCCTGTCCGGACCAGTTCCGCAACGAACAGGGCAGAAGCCGAACCTTTCAGGCCTGGAATGATAATACGTTGCCTACCACGGCGAAGTGCGGCAACGCAGTCTATAGCTTGGGGGATCAGTGACGTCATAGTAGTCATAAATGTCGGGTGGTTTGGCCTATCAATGTTTGCGGAGTCCGGCTTTCAGCTTTGGTTTGCCTTCTTCAACAACAACTCTGAAGACAAAGTTTTCCGTACCAAGTTTTGCCACCAGCGCCGGTCGCTGCCTTTCAATGGTTGCTGCAATCAGTTCACGGGTCACCTTGTCATCAGGCATGTTGCAGGCTTTTCGAGCTTCGCGGAATTCATGAACGAGGCGATCCAGATCTGATTCAGCTGCCGCCTGCGGTGATTCGGGCCCTTTCCGTTCAGGCTTGTCTTTCTGGCGCAGGTGCAGATTGCTGATAAAACGATCGCGGGAGTATCGCCCCTCCTCCATCAGCTTCAGAATCCGGTTCCAGTGTTCACGATACGTATTGAGGCGGGCCACCAGCATGGTGAAGCGATGCTTGTACATGGTATTATTAATCGGCACGCCGCTGTAACGGCGCACCAGCGTTTCCACCTCGCCCAGCAACAGGAGTGGCTCACGTTTTTCCAGACCGATAAAGTACTGTTCGTACTTGGTAATAAGCACGCCCAGCTTCTGATCAAGGAGCATGATATCGTCTGCAATGGCCATCAGTAAACCTTTAGTATGCGAGAAACGGATCCCGAATACCGGAGCGTGCGAAAGTGCATAAACAAACGCGCTGTACTATAGCCAAACCAGCAGATAAGTAAAGATTAAAGAACGGTATGACTTCGCAACTGCGCTAATCTCTTGACGCTTTGGCCCTCAATCGCATAAAGTGTGCAAACGCATTTTCAACCCATTATATGTGGAGATGATTGTCATGGTATCACTCGCCTCAATTGTACTTGCCGCCGGAAAGGGTACCCGTATGAAATCGGGGCTGATCAAGGTTCTTCATCCCGTTGCCGGGTTGCCGATGATTGCCTGGCCGGTCGCTGCCGCCCGGGATGCCGGTTCAGACCCGATTGTCCTGGTGATCGGTCATCAGGCTACTGCGGTACAAGGTATTTTCCGTGGCGCCGCAGATATCCGCTGCGCCATGCAGGAGGAGCAACTTGGAACCGGGCATGCGGTCGCGTGTGCTTTGGATGCACTCGCCGGTTTTCACGGCACGATACTTATCCTGTGCGGAGACACCCCGCTGCTGCGATCCGAAACGCTGAAAACCATGTTGTCCTTCCATCGCGACAACCAGGCTGCTATAACGGTGCTGACCGCACTGGTGGAAGATCCGTACGGCTACGGGCGCGTTGTTCGCGACAATTCCGGCCGGGTCACCCGCATCGTCGAACAGAAGGATGCAGACCCGGAAGAGCAGGAAATACGTGAAATCAACAGCGGTATTTACTGCATGGATTCCGACTTTCTCTTCAACAATATCAGAGGGATCGGCAATGACAATGCCCAGGGAGAATATTATCTGACCGATCTGCTGGCGATTGCCGTCCGAAAGGAGTTGAACTGCCTCGCTCTGCCGGCCGCCGATGCCGAGGAGATAATGGGAGTGAACGACCGCGTTCAACTTGCCGAAGCCGCCGGCATTCTGCGGCGCCGCATCAACCGCGACCATATGCTGAACGGCGTCTCCATGATCGACCCTGACCGCACATATATTGACCATGGCGTCACAATCGGCGCCGATACGACCATCCACCCCGGCTGCCGGATCGGGGGAGGAACCGTCATCGGAGAAGGATGCGAAATAGAGGGAGAGGTCAGCATCTCCGGCTGCCGGATTGGCGATGACTGCCACATCAAGGCCGCTTCAGTACTGGAAGATTCCGAGTTGGGAGAAGATGTGGCGATCGGGCCGATGGCGCATCTGCGTCCCGGCACAATCCTTGGCAACAACGTCAAGATCGGTAACTTTGTCGAGACCAAAAAGATCGTCATGGGGAAAGGTTCCAAAGCCTCGCACCTGACCTATCTGGGTGATGCCGAAATCGGTCGCGATGTCAATATCGGTTGTGGCACGATCACCTGCAACTATGACGGTGTCAATAAGCATCGCACGGTAATCGGCGATGACGTTTTTATCGGCAGTGACGTGCAGCTGGTGGCTCCGGTCAGCGTCGGCCGCAACTCGCTGGTGGCGGCCGGCACAACCGTCACGATCGATGTCCCGCCCGATTCGCTGGCCATTTCCCGTGTCCCGCAGGTAAACAAAGATGGCTGGCGTTTGAAAAAAAAATAAACTATTCTTGCCGTTCGTGGAGTTCGTAATCGCGTAACATGAGAGCAGAGCCGTGATCGAAACCCAGACAGACATACCAAATATCTTCCCTCTTCAGACCACCGAAGTTGAGGACGGTGCTTCCGAACCATTGAAGACGACCATGGAACGGCTGCGGCGTGCCGAGCTGCTGTTGCGCCAAAGCGAGTATCGGCTGGTGCGGGTCCAGAAATTCGCCGGCATGGGAAGTTGGGAGTGGAATGTTCAGACTGGCGACATTTACTGGTCTGATGAACTTTTCCGTATTTTTGGACTGAACCCGAATGAGCATCAACCGGTAGAACTGGATTGGGTTTTCAGCCTGGTTAACCCGCTGGATCTGCCGGCCTTCAAGAAGGTTATCTTCGCCGCTGCCACGGACGGCCAACCTTTCAATCTCGTCTATCGCATTATCGCGGGCCCCGAAGGTGAAATCGTCGTCAACTGCCAGGGCGAGGTTGAGTACGACGCAGAGGGCCGCCTCCGACTGGTATTCGGCACGACACTGGACATTACGGACCGTATCCGGGCCGAGAGCGAAATCCAGCAGCTGATCAACTATGATACCCTGACCGGACTGCCCAATCGCAGTCTCCTTCACGATCGTCTCAAGCGGGCCATTGCCCAGGCGGCGAGGGACCAGCAGCTTGTCGGCGTGCTGTTTATTGATCTGGACCGTTTCAAGAATATCAATGACACCCTTGGACACCCGGCCGGTGACACACTGCTCAAAACCGTTGCCAACAGACTGGCAGCCTGTGTCCGTGAAAGCGATACACTGGCCCGCCTGGGAAGTGATGAATTTGTGGTTATCCTCGTCGGTGCGAGCAGCGCCGAAGGTATCACTACCGTGGCAAAAAAAATCCTGATGCTCGTTTCCGAGCCGATCTACATTGACGGCCAAGAAATCTACACCTCCGCAAGTATCGGCATCGCCGTCTACCCCATGGATGGCGACGACAGTTATGCCCTGCTCAAACATGCCGACTTTGCCATGTACCAGGCAAAAGAGCTGGAGCGCAACAATTTCCAGTTTTTTTCCCGTGAGATGAATGTAAAGGTGCTGGAGCGGATGAAGCTGGAGAATTCCATGCGCAGGGCGCTGGAACGGGAGGAGTTTTTCCTGGTTTTCCAACCCCAGGTTGATGTCCGCTCTGGCCGGATAACCGGCATGGAGGCACTTCTGCGCTGGCAGCACCCTGATCTCGGATTGCTGACACCGGATAAATTCATTCCTCTGGCCGAGGAAACCGGATTTATCATCCCGATGGGCGAGTGGGTCATGCACAGCGCCTGCCGGCTTAATAAAATCTGGCAGCAGCAGGGCCTGCCATCAGTTCGCGTGGCGGTAAACCTGTCCGCGAAGCAGTTCGGACAATATAACCTCGATGAAATGATCGCGGCCACTTTGATGGAAACCGGACTTGACCCCACGTGGCTCGAACTGGAAATAACCGAAAGCGCCATCATGAAAAATGCCGAGCAGACCGCCATCATCCTGCGCAAGCTCAAAGCGATGGGTATCAGCCTGGCTATTGACGATTTCGGTACCGGTTATTCTTCCCTTGCGTATCTCAAACATTTTCCGATCAGCCGTCTCAAGATAGACCGTTCCTTTGTGCGGGATATCACCACCAATAGCGACGATGCTGCCATTGCCGAGATCATCATCGCCATGGCCCAGACTCTCAAGCTCAGCGTCATCGCCGAAGGTGTTGAAACACGAGCCCAGATGGAACTGCTTTCTTTCAACAACTGCGTAGAAATGCAGGGTTACCTCTTCAGCCGCCCGGTACCGGCGGAACAGTTTGCAACACTCCTCCGTGACGGCTTGGACTACTAAGACTGCCGTTTTTCAATGCATCACCGCTCTACACACCGTCCTATCTGGGGCGGTTTTTTTGTGTCACCCGTGACAAAACGTATGAATCAATGCCCCTATTTATTTTCTTACTGCACCATTAGTGGGAACGGTACTATCTGCGGCCCGCGGCAGCGACCAGTTGTATCTGATCGCCAGCAGCCGCAGGATAATTACAGTTGAGGCCGAGAGAAGTGCTGTAATATATGGCGGCAGTACAGTCAGTTGCAACAGGTAGAGCAAGGCTCCGCCGGCCAGGCAGGCCGAAGCATAGACCTCCTTCTGCAGTACCATCGGCACTTTGGCAGAAAGCAGGTCACGGAGCATTCCGCCAGCGGTAGCGGTCAGCACTCCCATCATAACAGCGCCGAAAAAGCCCAGCCTGAATTCAATGGCCTTGCCGGTACCGATCACCACGAAAGTGCCCAAGCCAACAGCATCGAAGTAGGTTAATGGATTGGCGAAAAACTCCAAACGACGGTGAAAGATAAATACCAACAGAGAGACCACGACCGAAAGATAGAGGTACGTTTCGTCCTTGAGGATAAACGGCGGGCTGTCGCCCAGCAGCAGATCCCGCAGCGTGCCGCCACCGGTGGCGGTAGCAAGCCCCAGTACCAGCACACCAAAGACATCCATCCCCCGGCGAATCCCGGCCAGAGCACCGGAAGCCGCAAAGGCGGCGGTTCCCAGCAGGTCAAGGGCGTAAAGTAAAGTCATATAAACGTTCTCCTTGGGGGCATCGTGTTACAAAAAGGAATAAGGGTAAGGGAAAAGGGGACACGTTGGTTTTACTATCGCCAATACATCGCGAGCCGCCACGGTTAGTTATGCACGCAAAAACAATCCCTTACACCAGCAGCACATGCTTACGGATGTATATCACGGATCACTCTGAAAAGAAAATTTATTGACCGTCTCAAATGACTTGTAATTTACGTTATGTCGCTGCCCGTCAGGCTGTCATCAGGAACTTTTTTGTTTTGCAAAGTCGCTTCATACTGAAGCCGATGTGTGGTATATTTTACTGTCACTTTGCGATTGAAGGATTCATTATGGCACACGACAAAATCATCATAAAAGGCGCCTGCGAGCACAACCTCAAGTGCATCGACGTCGAAATTCCCCGTGATCAACTGGTCGTTATTACCGGCCTCTCCGGCTCCGGCAAGTCCACCCTGGCATTTGATACGATCTATGCCGAGGGGCAGCGCCGCTATGTCGAATCGCTCTCATCCTACGCCCGTCAGTTCCTGGAGCAGATGGAAAAACCGGACGTCGAATCGATCGAGGGGCTCTCACCGGCCATCTCCATCGAACAGAAAACCACCAGCAAAAACCCCCGCTCGACGGTCGGCACCGTTACCGAGATCTACGACTACCTGCGCCTGCTGTTTGCCCGGATCGGGCATCCGCACTGTCCCTCCTGCAACAAGGAGATCACCTCGCAGACCGTGTCCCAGATGGTGGACCAGATCATGTCCCTAGCCGCCGGGACGAAGCTGACCCTGCTCGCCCCGATGATCCGCGGCCGCAAGGGGGAGTACAAAAAAGAGCTGAACCAGCTGCGCAAAGAGGGTTTTACCCGGGTTGTTATCGACGGGACCGTCCGGGAACTGGCCGATGACATCGAGATGGACAAGAAGAAAAAACATGACATCGACATCGTCGTTGACCGGATCGTCCTTAAGGAAGGAGTCGAGCGCCGCC
>JABBNX010000012.1 GCA_019352135.1 Pseudomonadota bacterium | reverse complement strand
TTTCTGTTTTTATTAGGTTTTAAGTTCCCGCAAAGCGGTTTAGTTCAACTCGTTATTGACCAGATCCGGCCATCCACTCTTTTGGGATGTTGGCCAACTCTCATCTGGCCAGCCCCTTTACAGTCCTCGTGCCCTTAAATCCACTCACAGTCCTATCACGTTAATCATGTTCAAATATAGCTTATTATTCCAGCACGACCCGTGAGACCTGGTAAGGCGCTATAAGCCAGACCAGGTCGGAGGGTGCGGCGAACGTTAGTGAGCGCAAGTGCGAAATGCGGGACGTTAGTTCCGACGTCACAAGTTCAACGGAAAGTCCCTTAACATCAACTTTCCATTATTGTTTCGTCTGGCAATCCAGCATCTTTTCGCTGGTTTGTTAGACGTCATATCAGCCTGGGCGAATATGACGCCGCCGTAACGGAACAGAGTGTAACGGCGTGTAGTGAAGCGCGGTGTGATATGAGTTGCCGTTATCAGTTGAATCAATCTTGGCGGAAGTTAGACAGCGTGGCCTCTTGCGCTGGCTGACTGTAGCGGTCTTCCCATATTTTTAATACTTATCTTGGAACTATTTTATCTTTCCTATACCATGCTCGCATTTGTAATAAATACATTTGATTTAGGAGCTTCAATGCAGAAAATAAATAAATGGATCATAGGTAAACCGTTCCTTATTGCCCTTCTTGCACCCAAAGCTGCAATAACAGCACGAGATATTCACGAAGCATTTCAATACACAAAACAACGCCGCATATTGAAACACCAATTCCCCTTGCCATACCTTCCAGCGTGGTTTGCAATGTATCGTTCACACAAAAAACCACTAATTTTCCTTCGTAAAATCTTCGCTGATTTTTCCAGTTTCGGGCCAGAGTCAATTGAATTTGGAGAAAAGGTACTTGATGGAGTAGGAGAACTTGCTAGATACAATCAAGCTGAATTACAGATGTCAACTCCAGAAGAGATTGAACAGATAAAACCTGTAATGGAAAATATGATGACCGAATCACTCCAGGAGATCAAAAACGATCTTTCACCGCTGCCTGCTGACCCCTCACAAAGAGAACAACTGCTGTCTTTGTTTATTGATAACAGCCTTGAAAGTAGTTTCTTTATCCTTGTAACAGTCCCCTGCTGGTTGATCTACAGGACATTGCCTACCCGCCTTTATCGCAGAGCACGCCAGGGGAAAGTTGACGCACTTGAAAAGTTGTTATCTCTTGACCCACTCATGCTCCATGATCCATCAATCGGCAAAAAGCTACAGGGGCTTCGCCTCAATCGAAAAACGACCATATATGAAAACCTCTTGACAGCCACTCACAACGATCATCAACTGAATGTTACCCCGCAACAGATGAAATATGCGATTGGAGGGCTTATATCGGCGTTAGCAAAGGTTCTCAAACCACTGACAAAAAAAACTCTTTCAGCCGCAGAGATTCACAAGCTTTTCGATGCTGTGGCTCAAGATTTTGATGGAACTCTTACTGATCCTGATCTGCCTATAAATCAAGACAGCTTTGCCAGGGCAATCTTCCGTTATCGTGAGGAATGGCTGAAGGTCTTTCAACCGGACACAAAAAAGTAGTTTTGCTGTCCGGGCAACCGCCCGGATTTAGTGGAATCCTTAGGCAACTAAAACCTAAGGAGCCTCCATGAAACCGAATCAGAACGAATTGTCAGTCAGCAGTACTTCCCCCGAATCCACATCATCAAATGTGCCCGCCGCCCCGGCAGAGCTTACTGGCTCTGCCGGGAGCCCTGCCGGGGCGGCGGAATCTTTTTCCAGCAGGATGGTACCTGTAACACATCCTGCTTCAACCCCACTCGTTGAAGAGTTCCAGTTTCTCCTCTGCGGCATTGATTCCCTTGATCTCGGTTTATATGTCGTATGGGGATCAGATTGGAAACGTCGCCTTCATTCCCTCGACAAAAAGAAACTACAAGCTCGTAAAAATGGTGGTCTGCTTATCGCCATGCCCTCCGGTGGAAACTGTATCTTCAAGCCGGGTGGCAAGGGTGAGAACTACCGCTTTCATCTCCAGTTCGACGCCTACAACCTTTTTATCGGTAAAGCTGCCCGGCCCGGAACATCCCCCAACGTCTATCTTTCCATCAGTGCCAAGATTCTGTGGCAGAACGGCATTGAAACAGCAATGTCATGGATTGCCCTTGACCTGAAAGCAATCGGTGGCGGTACGATTCAGCTTGTCCAGGTCAGCCGTCTCGATCTCTGCGCCGACTTCCTGGTTCCCGGTGGCCTCTCTCACGAATTCATTCTGTCCCACAAAGTCACCCGCAATGATAAAGGCAAACTCTTCCTCGACAAGAATGAGCTGCAAACCTATTACGCCGCCGATGCCAAGTCTCCAATTCAAGCACGAATTTACAATAAGGGAATCGAAGTCAAACAGGGTGGTGTCAAGCTCTGGTTCCTCGATCTCTGGAAACGTGAATCAACCGATGATATCTGGCGGATAGAATTCCAGGTGCGCCGCCCTGCCCTTAAACAGTTCGGCATCAACTCCCTTGACGATCTGAAAGAAAAACAGGCCGGACTATGGGGCTATCTCACGTCAAAATGGTTTTCTCTTCGCCTTCCTGATAACGACAAAGCCGAACGTAAAACCATTCATCCCTTCTGGTCTGCCGTCCAGGAATGTTTCAAGAATCATGTCCCTGGTACTGACAGCGAGGTACAGCGTGACTATGGCACTTCCGGCGCCGCCTCACCGGAATGCACCTTTCCCATATAGATGGCTGTCTCTCCTCCTTTGCCGCCTTCCTGGGGATAACCAACCGCCTTGACGCCTTGCAAGAGCTACAAAGCCGCCTGACCAAACGCAATAACGCCGCCGACTTTGAAACAGCCTGCATCAAGAAAGCGATTCAACGCGGCACGTTGTCGGATGGAGGTGGCCGCTAATGGACTCTTTCAGCGACTCCGCACTTTCCGCTTACTTCCCCGGCCTGGTGGATATCTGCCAGAATGATGACGGGCAACTCGTCTATGCAATCCGCACAGATGACGAACTTATCTTTTCCCAGGAGTACAACACCCAAACGGAAAGCTTTGCCATACCGGAAAGAAAGCATTTCCAGTTCACCATTCCCCGCACTGTTGAAGTCATGCGCTACTTCAACCAGGATGATGATTCCCTCTATGATGATCTGCTGGCCTATCTGAAACGCTTCTCCGGTCTGGATGATGTGCAATGGGCTATTGTCGCTCACTACGTCTTTCTGACCTATCTCCACGATCATCCAGATATCGACTATTGCGGCTATCTTCTCTTTTACGCCGTACCGGAACGGGGCAAGAGCAGAACCGGCAAGTCAGTCACCTATATTGCTTTCAGGGGCATTCATCTGATTGAACTACGGGAAGCTACCATCTTCCGCTATAGCCAGAACCTCCACGGCACGTTGTTCCTCGATCTACTTGATGTCTCCAAAAAAGCGGAACGGGGCGGCTGTGATGACATTCTGCTGTTACGGGCTGAAAAGGGGGCCAAATGTTCCCGCGTCCTCTACCCGGATCAGGGCGCTTTCAATGATACGGTCTATTTCGATATCTACGGCCCGACGATCATCGCCAGCAACGAACAGTTGCACAACATCCTTGAAACCCGTTGTCTGCCGATCATCATGCCGAACCGTCCCGGCAACTATGAGAACCCGCGCCCGGAACTCGGCCTTGAGTTAAAGGAACGGCTGACCGCCTGGAGAGCAAAACATCTAACAACCACATTCCCCGACCTGGAACCAATCGACGGCATTTCAGGGAGACTGTGGGACATCACCAAGCCGATGTTCTTTATGAACAGTCTGCTGCCGGTTGATGCTTCAATCCTGGAAGATTCGATCCTCTCAATAGCCGGTGAAAAGGATGAATCAAGAAAGGATTCTCTTGAAGGTCGCCTGGTTGCCATCATCAAGGAAATCACCGATGAAGACGGCCTTGGTCGCTTTGTTGAATGGAGCATCAAGACCGGAGATATTCGCAATAAATTCAACCAGGGAAGACCGGAAGACAAGCATGTTTCACCGCAATGGATCGGCAAACGCTTAAAGAGCATGAGTTTCCATAACCGGATTGTTCACGGTTACTCGGAAATCAAGATCACCGCCGAAGAATATGCCTTGATCCTGAAACAATACGGACATACGGCAAGAGAGTCGGCACACTCTACCAACTCTCTACCTGATAAAGCTGAACAACATCAGCATGTTTTGAAAGAGGTAGAGAGTGGTAGAGAGTCTGCACCGGTACGGGTGAAACGGCTTACCTTTACAACCCCGGAAGAGAAAGAAGTTTACCTGGCACGACTGAACGAATTGAAGAAAACAGGCGGGTTGTCACGGGACGATATGGAACGTCTGGCTCAGGAGCATCTTGAGCAATGGAGGGCTGATCATGGTGATAATTTCAGGACAACAATTGTAGCGGATATAGCCGGAATCGATGCACTCCATTCCTATGATGACGAGTCATGTCCCGTCGATCTGCCGTTTTAGGGGGCTATATGCAAACACTCAATACATACAACGCACTCCCTGAAACAGGTCTTGTGAGGTTGTCACAAATTCTGGGAGATAAGAAAAAAGGAATACCTCCGATAATACCTGTGAGCAAATCGACATGGTGGGATGGAGTGAAGTCTGGACGTTTTCCAAAACCGATAAAATTAGGAGAGCGTACGACCTGCTGGAATGTTCTCGACATTCGTCAGCTCATTAACAAATCAGAAGCATAATTGGATTAAACCGTTTTTCTTAATGGTATAACCTTAGCCACGGCCTTCAACCCGTCGAGATAATCAGCCCACCGCTGCATCATCTTTTTGCGCTCGTCAAGGTGTGCTGTCCTGTTGTATGCCCTGCCGTTCGGGTCTTTAACTGCGTGTGCAAGCTGGTGCTCTATGAAGTCTGGCCGCACTTGAAGAACTTCATCAAGAATTGTTCTTGCTGTTGCCCTGAAACCATGTGGTGTCATTTCTTCCTTGCTATACCCCATACGCCTAAGAGCTGCAAGTAACGCTACCTCGCTCATTGGTCGATCTGTAGTCCGACCGTTCGGAAAAGCATATTTTCCTGATCCTGTCAGCGGGTGCAATTCTTTCAAGACTGCAATCACTTGTTTACTCAGCGGGACAAGATGATTTACTTTCATTTTCATTTTTTCAGCCGGTATGTTCCATTGCTCAGTGTCAAAGTCAATTTCAGACCATTCCATATGCCGAAGCTCACCTGGCCGAACAAATACAAGCGGAGCAATTTTTAAGGCACATGTAACAACGAAAGAGCCGTCAAAATCATCAATCGCCCTCATAAGCCCTGCAAGTTTTTTCGGATCGGTAATTGCCGCATGATGCCCTGCTATACGCTTTGAAATAACATCCCGCATATCAGTGACCGGATTGTGCGGAATCAATTCCAGGTTGAGCGCATAACGAAAAATCTGCCCACAGTATATTTTTATCCGGTCAGCAGTTTCAATCACCCCCCTTGCCTCGACGCGGTGAACAAGCGCAATAATTTCCCCACGTGTTATCTCTGCAATCGGCCTATTGCCAATAATCGGATAGACGTCCCTCTCAAGCCTGCTTTTTATGGTTTTAATATGGCTATCACTCCACACCGGCTCGTTCTTGGAAAACCATTCACGCGCTACCTTTTCAAATGTATTCGCGTCATGTTCAGATTGTAGCTGTACTTGAGATTTCTGCTCTTTTATGATGGCACCAGGATCAATGCCATTGGCGAGAAGAGAACGAGCGTCTTCTCGATCTTTACGGACATCAGAGAGTGATTTTTCAGGGTAGGATTTTAAGAAAAGGGTTTTACGTTTCCCATCAAAACTGTAGTCGAATCGCCAGAGCTTGCCACCACTAGGAGTTATCAGCATATACAATCCAGCGCCATCTGACAGCTTGTAATTTTTTTCCTTCGGTTTGGCGTTTTTTACTTTGAGGTCAGTGAGTGGCATAATACGCTTTGGCATGGGCTCTCCCCTTTTTTACGGTGTTTTCTTTTACGGTTTTTCTAAACACCGTAACAAACACCGTAAAAACTTCTGGATTCCATCATATCAAAGCGGATTGTATCGGACAACAGAAAACAAAAAAGCCCTGATTTCTCAGGGCTTTCTGTATCAAGCCGGACTAAGCCGGACTAGTTGATGGCGTCCCCTACCGGATTTGAACCGGTGTCGCCGCCGTGAAAGGGCGGTGTCCTGGGCCGGGCTAGACGAAGGGGACGTATAAACCTGCCACGCCGTTCCATTTAAGGAATCATGCCCAATGAAGCGTGGAAAGGATGAGTTTTATATCCAACTATTCCACGGAAGTCAATTGTTTTTTTATTGGATGCCATAATTTATCGCGGCAGACGACATGTCAGGCCATACCAGCGCCTGATTACAAAGATATCCGGGAGCTTTTTATCTGACGGCCAGGTATCGGCCGGACGGCGCGTACGCATGATTTCAGCAATCCGCCGCGTCAACGGCGACATCACGACCCCGCCATTGCCAGTCCCGCCACATTCAAGACGGCTTTCTATAGCCGTCTGCCGGTCAAGCACGATAATGACATGTCCATTCCAGACAATCAAATCAAGCGGCTGAAGCAGCGCCGCAATTTCTGCGCTCTGCTTGCCGGCAATAACAACCCCTTGACCAAAAGTAATCAGTTGCGTGGTATTTCGTGGTGTCCAGCCGCCGGTGGCATAGTACAACAGCCCTGAACAATCCAGCCCGGCCAGAATAAGTCGTTTTTTATCAACCGTTTTGATGCCGTCATAGAACCATGCCTCCAGCTCGGGGACTCCGTCCAACACATTGCTTCCCCAGACATAAGGGCTGCCGACAGCGGCTCTGAGCGCCGATAAAATTTCATCCCGCGGAGGCAGCACCGGTCGGCGTGGTTCAGGAACGGCATGCTCCAGCCTTAGAAAACGGCCGTCGACAAACAGACGAACATGTGGCGGTGTCACATACTCATCGGTTTTAACCTGGTACACATCAGCCGATCCGGAATGCAGCTTTTTCAAGAGGGTAAAAACAGTCCCGGGCAGGGCTATGAATTCAAGCTCACGGACCTGTCCGCAGCGATCGGTTTTCAGGACATGCCGGCTTACGCCTCCGAAGACCAACGTGAAGTCAGGGGTATTCAGAACAGGGGCTGACGTGCTTGCCACACCATACTCAGCGGCCTCGGATGGCCTGAGAAATGCGAGCCAGAACAGAGCTATGAGGACTATGCGTTGTATCATGTATGAAAATGGGCACGGGCCTGCCGCACCAGTTCTTTTTGAGCAAAGCTCAGGCGGGGTGACGCGAGCAGGTCGCGCAGGGTGGCGGCAGGGAGTCCCGGCAGAAAGAGGGTGAACCAGATCAGAGGAGTACGAGGATTTTTGAGGATAGCCAGGCGAATATTGGGACGCCCCTTCCAGCGGTTGCTTCGGGCAATTATTGATACATTTTCGGCGCTTGCATGTGACGACATCAGAAACTGATGCAAGGAACCTTCTTTCAGATGCGGATTATCAAGACATATTTCTATGACACTCTGCACCCCTTCCCGAAGCAGCGCGTCAAGAATTGCAGCCGTTCCGCGCCGCGCCAGCGTCAACTTGTTTCCGAGCGGCTGGGTCGGTATCTGCTGAACAATTTTACGTTCGGCGGCCACGCGTATGTCGGCAGACACACCCGGTATAAGACACAGCTTCAACAGGTCGAAAATATACAGAAGCGGCAACAAGGTTTGCGCAATAGGAGGAGGAGTATCCAGGTGGGCAACCAGCGCCAATTTGACCGCAGAGGCCTCAATAAGGGGCTTGCGGACATAGATAGCGCTGATTACAGCCTCAATTCCCCTTCGTTTGAGAAGTGTCAGGAGATGCTGGGGATCAAGAGAGGGATTGCGCAGTGCCGCCAGCAACACCTCTTCTCGACTGTCTTGAATGACAGTAAACAGACGGTCACTGTCAGCCGTAAGCGCTTCCAGCTGAGCATCGGCCGTGATTATATTTTCCGGCACTGCCGTTGCTGCCGTTGCTGCCGTTGCTGCCGTTGCTGCCGTTTCGATGTGCGATGTTTGGGACATGACATGCCCTCTAGAATAACGTTGATGTACGTCACTGTAGCACTGCCCCAGGAACTGCCGCAATAAATTTTCCACTGAATACGGGCAATGACGTATCGGTAAGATCAGTATTGTTTTCTTGCAGTTGCGTCACAGGCCGCTTCGTGCTACTTACCATATCTTGAATGAAGTGATCATGAGGTTGCCGTGACAAATATCCTGACGGAACATACCGTAGTGGATTCATTGGAAATCGGTGATGAAATGCTGGCCGAGATTGGCCAGATCCTCGAATTGCGCCACAACTTCAGCATTTCAATGTACAAGGACAAGTGCATGAAGCGCCGCGTTGCCATACGAATGCGTTCTTGCCGGTGTCATGACGTAGCCACGTACTGTAGCATATTGCGTCAAAACGATCAGGAACTTGATCTGCTGAAAAAAACTCTAACCATTCATGTCAGTCAATTTTTCCGTAACCCGTCAATGTTCGAAAAGCTGCATACCGTCGTACTCCCCTATCTCTTTCAAAAGGCAGATGCGGCACAGGGGCAGCTCAGGTTCCACAGCCTCGGGTGTGCCGGTGGCGAAGAACCTTTCAGTCTGGGCATACTGCTGCGGGAGTATTTCGCCCTGGAGCACCAGCATACTCCGGCAGAAATCCGGGCTTCCGATATCGAAGCAGATATATTGCAGACAGCCGTACGGGCGGAATACAATGAGGATCGGCTGAAAGATCTTCCGGATTCTATCAGGGAGCGTTATTTTACCCCGAAGGGGACACGCGTGCAGCTGTCGAAGAACGTCCGGGAGCTGGTGACGTTTCAGCAGCAGAATATTATGGATGTCGGGTCATTTGATCCGTGCCAGCTGATTCTGTGCCGAAACACTCTGATCTATTTCAACCGGCCGGATCAGGAAAAAATATTACGCGGCATTGCGCACATTTTGCCGGCTGGTGGTATACTGGTGCTCGGAAAATCAGAAACACTCGTGGGTGAAGTTCGGGGTCTTTTTGCCACGGTCTGCCCAGTGGAACGGATTTATCGTAGACTATGACTCATTAATGACAACTGCATCCGTTTAGTTATCCGGAGGGCCGAACATGCGCATTCCCATAGGGCATAAATTTATTATCGGTTTTATAGTTGTTGTTGCGGCCGTGGCTTTTAGCCCCCGACTGGTAGTGCTGCTCGGCTATTCGGCAGAAATCAGCGAAATTTTAGGGTACGCGGTTGCCCTGACAATCGGCCTGATTCTGGGGTGGTTATTTTCAAAAGGGTTTACCGCCAATATCGGAAAACTGACTGATTCAGCTGAATCCATTACTCGTGGTGATCTGACCACGGATGTAACGATTCGCCCCTCGCGGATTCCGGATGAAAGTCACGAGTTGGCAAGCCTTATAAATCTTATGCTCCAGAGTTTGCGCGAGCTGGTTCGCCACATTAAGAACACATCCGGAAAACTCACCGAATCCGCCCGCGAGATCAATTCAACCGCACTGGAAATCAACGCTTCGACTGAAGAGGTTGCCCAGGCGATTGAGCAGATTTCACGCGGTGCAGAAACGCAAGCCGAGCTTGTTGAAAATGGTTCCAAAACAATTCGGGAAATGGCCATTTCTATTGAACTCGTTTCTTCACGTGCCCGAGAAACCGCTAAAACCGCCCATGAAACCAGCCTGACAGCTCAGCATGGTGGCGTACTGGCCAATGAGTCGCTGGAAAGGATGAAAGATTTTTTTGAGAAACAGGAGCAGATAGGGCAGCAGTTTGATGCGTTTAACACGAAGCTGCAGAAAGTCGGCAAGGTTGCCGACTGCATCGGAGACATAGCCCGACAGACCAATCTGCTGGCACTTAATGCATCGATCGAGGCGGCAAGAGCCGGCGAATACGGCAAAGGCTTTGCGGTCGTAGCCGAAGAAGTTCGCAAACTTGCCGACGGTTCATCGCAATCGGCTGCCGACATCAGCGATATGATTGATGTCTTGCGTGAAGAAAGCCACAAAGTACATGAAGCAATCGTGGAAAGTTCCCGCAGTGTTAAGGAGGGCAAGAAAAATATCGATGTGACGGCCAGCGCTTTTCAGGAAATACTTAAAACGGTTCTCGATACTGAGCGAAAGGCTTCCAGCATTGCCGACCTCTCCATGATGCAGAAGGAGGGATCGGCGCGAATGGTAACGGCGGTTGATGAGATTGCAAAGGTTGCTGATGACAATGCTGCTTCGACAGAGCAGGTTTCTGCGGCGACAGAAGAACAGCTGGCAGCAATGCAGGACATGGCTCTTGCAACTAAAGAGCTTGCTCAGCTTGCAGAAGAGCTGATGACTGTTGTTGAACGCTTCCAGGTCGACCACGCGTAGCATGGCTTCCCCGACCTCCAGCGACAGAAGGTTTCTGATATTTGCTCTCCAGGATTCACTGTTTGCGCTTGACCTGGCGCAGATTGCAGAAGTCCGTGACCCGGCACAGACATGGCCTATACCGCTGGCACCTGCGTACTATACCGGTGCATTCAGTTTTCATGGTGACATCATCGCCGTAATGGACGTGGCCCTTTTTCTGTGCCTGCCTGGAAGCATCAACCCTGGAAAGCTTATCGTACTTAACAAGGATGTCTCCTCACTTGCCTTTCTCGTTGACAGGGTTGTCACGATAGTTTCCGGTGAGGAAGCTCCTTTCGCCTCTACGGAGGGCAGCGGATATATAACTGCCACTCTCAGCCTGCCTGATGGTAACGCACTCCAGCTTGATCTGAAAGTGCTTGTCCAAGAAGCGGAACGTGACATACAAGAACTCTTTACCAATAAAATTCCATAATCATAAAAAAACTCTTGACTCCCAGAATAATCTGCGTATATTCCAAGGTCGATTTAGAAACCATGCGCTCTGCGTTTTAATGGTAAATTAAAAAAAGAAAGAGGTAACACACAATGAAAAAACTGATCTCGCTGACCCTGGTACTCGCACTTGCTACTGTTTTTGCTGCTGGCTGCAAGAAAAAAGAAGAAGCTCCTGCTCCTGCTCCTGCTGTTGAAGCACCAGCACCTGCACCTGCTCCTGTTCAGGCTCCAGTGTCTTCCACAACAGCTGCACCTGCATCAAAGTAATCCGCTTTCCCTCAGGGGAGTGCAAAAAAGCCTGCGAAGTTACAACTTCGCAGGCTTTTTTTATGTTCAACCGGAGAGTTTATGCATGAAATGTCCATAACCCAGGGGATAATCGACCTCTGCCTGGAGCATGCGGGCGGGCGGCGTATTCTCACCGTAGATGTCGAAATAGGTGAGTTGAGCAGCGTAGTGCCTGAAGCAATAGAATTCTGCTTTGAGGCCTGTAGCCAGGGAACCCTGCTGGAAGGCGCCCTGCTGACTATCATCCGCATTCCCGGCAGAGGAACATGCCAGGAATGCGGCCGGGAAACGCCACTGACGGAATTATACGGATCTTGTACCCACTGCGGCGGCAACCGGGTCGTTATTGTTTCAGGAGAGGAGTTGCGAGTGCGGGAAATAGAGGTAGATGATTAAAAAAGGGCACTGCAGAAGCAGCGCCCTTTTCACGTTCAGACACACCGGGCAGCTATTCCTGCTCCGATGCGGGATTAAACTGCTCCCAATGCTCCGGTGATCGCCACAAACCGGACAGAATCAGCTGCCGGATGTGCAGGAACTCTTTCGGCAACCGATCGTACATTTTGACGAACAGCTCCTCATGCGAAACAATTTCTTCCTTCCAAACATCACGGTCCACCGACATCAGCTCATAGAACTGTTCACGACTGACGCTTTCCAGTCCGGTCCAGTCCAGATCTTCATAACGCGGCATCCACCCCAGAGGACTCTCAACAGCCGCAGCGTTACCGTTGCAGCGCTCCACGATCCATTTCAGGATGCGCATGTTCTCGCCGTATCCCGGCCAGAGGAAATTGCCGACAGCATCCTTGCGGAACCAGTTGACGCTGAAGATACGCGGCGGTTTGGGTGTTGTTCTCCCAACCTGCAGCCAGTGGGCAAAATAATCGGCAACATGATAACCGGTGAACGGCAGCATGGCAAACGGATCGCGGCGTACGGTTCCCACGGCGCCCGTTGCAGCGGCAGTTGTTTCGGAACCCATGGTGGCGGCCAGATAGACACCAAAGCTCCAGTTGAATGATTGATAGACCAGCGGAATTACACTATTGCGACGGCCGCCAAAGATAAAGGCTGCCATCGGCACACCTTTCGGATTTTCCCATTCCGGGTCAATCGAAGGACACTGGCCGGCAGGAGAGGTAAAACGGGAGTTCGGATGTGCGGCATTTCTGCCGCATTCAGGTGTCCAGCGATTACCCTGCCAGTCGGTCAGCACAGGCGGCTTGGCGTCAGTCATACCTTCCCACCAGACGTCGCCGTCAGGCGTCAAGGCAACATTGGTAAATATGGTATTGGCGGCACAGGAGGCCATGGCGTTCGGGTTCGTTTTTGCTGATGTTCCGGGAGCGACGCCGAAGAAACCATACTCGGGATTGATTGCATACAATTGCCCGTCCGTACCAGGCTTGATCCACGCAATGTCGTCTCCGACAGTCGTTATTTTCCAGCCGCTTTTATTAAAGCTTTCGGGCGGCACCAGCATTGCCAGATTGGTCTTGCCACAGGCACTCGGGAAGGCAGCGCCCAAGTAGGTCTTTTCACCCTTTGGTGATTCGATCCCCAAAATAAGCATATGTTCAGCAAGCCATCCCTCATCCTTGGCTATTTTGGATGCGATACGCAGGGCAAGGCATTTTTTGCCGAGCAGAGCGTTGCCGCCGTAACCACTACCATAGGACCAGATCGAACGCTCCTCGGGAAAGTGAACAATATATTTTTCCTTATTGCAGGGCCACGTCACATCTTTCTGGCCGGGCTCCAGCGGGGCGCCAACCGAATGCAGGCACGGGACAAATTCACCATTATCAAGAACGTCGATAACCGCCCGGCCCATGCGGGTCATGATACGCATATTGACAGCTACATAAGGGGAATCTGTTATTTCAACACCAATTTTGGCAATTGGTGAACCAAGCGGTCCCATGCTGAAAGGGATGACATACATGGTTCGTCCTCGCATGCACCCTTTGAAGAGCTTGGTCAATGTTTCCTTCATCTCTTTGGGGTGCATCCAGTTATTGGTCGGACCGGCATCCTGCTTGGAGATACTGCAGATGAACGTACGGTCTTCTACGCGCGCCACATCACCCGGATCAGACCAGGCCAGGTAACTGTTCGGACGTTTCTCCTGATTCAGCTTCTTGAACGTTCCGCTCGCTACCAGCTGATTGCAGAGCGTATCATATTCTTCCTGTGATCCGTCGCACCAATGGATCGCTTCAGGCCCACAAAGTGCGGCAACTTCCGCCACCCACTTAACCAGCTGCTCGTTCTTTACTTCGTAACTCATGCCGCCTCCCCAGTTGAGGTATTAAAATTTAGTTTTGATTAAATAACATAATGATGACTAAAAAAAAAGTACTTATGTCAGACTGTATACAGAATTGTTACATATCGGTTGATAATGAAGATAAATTGCCGGGGTTATTGCAACAGAGGAAAAGCAGATGGCTTCCAGAGGCACTGAAACCGGATTCCTCTTATAGTGTGGAATCCGGTTTCAGTGATTTTGCTTCAGGCAGGAATGTTATTACAAACGGGGTTCTCTCAGCGGAACAGCGCTTCAGCCATAACCTCAGCCACGTCCCGTACCTTGACGTTGTCGGCCTTGACGTCCTTGAGACCGTCTTCAAACATGGTCATACAGTAGGGGCAGGCAACACATATCGTATCGGGCTTTTGCTCCAGCGCTTCGCTAACCCGCGTGAGGTTGATGCGCTCGCCGACATGTTCCTCCATCCACATCCTGCCGCCACCGGCACCGCAGCAGAAAGCATTGTTCCGGTTGCGCTCCATTTCAGCCGGAGCCACCCCGGTAGCGGCTTCAATGACTGCGCGAGGGGCATCGTACACGTCGTTATGCCGTCCCAGATAGCAGGAGTCATGAAAGACAGTTACTCCCATTTCCTCTGTCGTCTTATCAAGGACAAGGCGCCCATCCTGAACCAGATTGCGCAGCAATTGGCTATGGTGAATGACTTCCAGTTCGAGGCCGTACTGGCGATAATCATTTTTCAGAGTCGTAAAACAGTGAGGACATTGCGTAATTACTTTTTTCACTCCACGCTCGATGAACGTCGCGACATTCTCCTTGGCCATCTTATCAAAAACGTATTCGTTCCCCAACCTGCGCACACTGTCACCGCAGCATTTTTCATCCTTACCGAGGGTTCCCCACGAGATCCCGGCCTTATCCAGCAGCTGTGCCATTGCCACGCTGACGTGCTTGTTGCGTGAATCGAACGAACCGGCACATCCGACATAGAACAGGTATTCCGTTGTATCCCGGTCGAATGGTTTGACATCAAGCTGGCTGCACCATTTCGTCCGTTCTGAGGGGGCAATTCCCCATGGATTGCTGCGTCCCTCCATATTTTCAAACAGGTTCAGCAATTCTTCGGGAAATTCCACCTCCGTCTCGACCAGATGACGCCGAAGCTGGATAATTTTCGGCATGTGCTCGATCAAGACCGGGCATGCTTCCATACATGCTCCGCAGGTGGTGCAGGCCCAGATTGATTCCGCAGATACGCTCCCTTCGCCTGCCTCACCTATCAGGGGTGTCTGGGGAGCAGCACCTTTTTTGAGAGCGGCGCCGTTCTCCAGCAGATTAACCTTGATATCATGTATCACCGCGCGCGGGTTGAGCGGTTTGCCGGTGATGCTGGCCGGACAAACGTTCTGGCAGCGGCCGCACTCAGTACAGGTAAAGGAGTCGAGCAGATCTTTCCAGCTGTAGCGATCAACGCTGCCGACACCAAACCTGTTTCCAACCGTGAATACTTCTCTCGGCTGGGTGTTCGGCTTTTCCAGCCGGTGCAAGAAGCAATTCGGGATGGCGGTCAGAATGTGCATATGCTTGCTGATCGGCAGATAGCAGATAAAGGTCAGGAGCGCAATGGCATGGGCCCACCAGGCAGCGGCATGGATGGTCTCCAGCTGCAGCGGCGGCAGCTGGCCTGCCAAAAGAGCCGACACCGGCATAATCTTGCGCGCGGTAGCAAGAAATGACACCGGGTCCGCCCCGGAATGAAACATATATGCCGCCAGGTCCGAGGCGTTGAGGGTAAATGAAGCAAGCATCAACGTCGCAATCATTCCCAGGATAAAAAATGCGTCCAGGGTACGGGCCTCCGGGTATGGTGGAGCAAAAACCCGTCTCAGAGCCGCCACCGTCACGGCTGTCAGGGCGAGCAATGAAGCGATATCGATCATGAAGGCGAGCGGCACATAGAGTTCAAAGGGAAGTCTGACCAGCTTGATCGTATGGGGAAAAAGGCCGTTAAGGATGAATTCGGTGTTTGCAATCATAAGGATCAGAAACGACCAGAAGATGATGAAATGGTTGAAACCGAACGGTTTTGCAAGCACCCGTTTCTGACCGAAAGCGTACCGCAGCATGTCGCCGACGCGGGTCCCTATGTTGTCAAAGCGCTCTTCCGGCTGACCAAGTGAAATCAGACTGAGGCGTTTCCAGCACCCCCAGGCGAATATGGCCAGGGAAGCGAGCAGAAGCGGAGCGAATATAAATGGATTTGGTGTCATATGGACCTCAGAAAAGTCTGTTGCTCTCTTATTTGAATATCTTATTGGTTAGCGGCTTTAAGTTCTCTTATCTTGGCTGTAATCGCCGGGACAATCTGGAACAGGTCGCCAACGATGCCGTAGGTGGCAACCTCGAAGATCGGGGCGGCACTATCACGGTTTATGGCGATCACCATGTCGGAATCCTGCATGCCGACCAAATGCTGGATAGCCCCGGAAATTCCGCAGGCGATATAGATTTTTGGGCGTACGGTTTTACCGGTCTGGCCGACCTGGCGATCACCCGGCATCCAGCCGGCATCCACGGCACTGCGGGAAGCGCCGACCACGCCGCCCAGCTCATCCGCAAGCTCCTGAAGCATGGCAAAGTTTTCAGGGGCCATCATACCGCGCCCGCCGGAGATGATAAACTCGGCGCCGGTGATATCAACGGCACCCTTGCTGTGCGAATCGCGGATGATCTCGATGACCTTGGTGAGAACGCTTTCTTCAGGTACGGTAAACGGGTCGCGAATGATTATTCCCGTTGTTCCCGCCCTGTGCTCCGGCATCGGCATGACATTGGGCCGCACGGTGGACATCTGGGGGCGAAATTTATCGCACATGATGGTTGCCATGATGTTACCGCCAAAAGCGGGGCGGGTTTGCATCAGGTTGCGTTTATCGTCTATGGCCAACCCGGTACAGTCGGCGGTCAGCCCGGTGCCGACCCTGGTGGCGATCGCACCTGCCAGATCGCGCCCCATGCCGGTTGCTCCCATCAGGATGATCTCCGGCTTATATTTCTCGATCAGATGGCAACAGCCCTCCACGTATGCTTCGGTACGGTAGTGGTAATAGACCGGAGCATCAAGCAGGTAAGCTTTGGTCGCGCCGTACGCAAACGTTTCCATGCAGAGATGCTCGACATTCTCGCCGATAACAAGCGCACAGAGCTCCACACCGAGGCTGCGGGCCAGGCCGGCTCCGACCCCCAGAAGCTCCCAGGAGACCTTGGCAGGTTCACCCTCGGTCTGTTCGACAAACACCCAGACATCACGGTAAGCGGCCAGTTTCGCGGCAATAGCGGCAGCTTCCGGGTCGATTTCTTCTTCGACGGGAGCGGCGCCGCCGGCCAACTGTTCGAGGATCTTTTTCTCTTCGGGTGTGTAGAACATCTCCAGGGCGGCTGCCGGACAGATCTTGACGCACTTTTGGCAGCCGATGCATTTGGCTGTTTCGATGATCGGTTCGCCGCTGTCGGTCATTTCAACGCAGTTAACCGGGCAGACGCTCTGGCAGCGGGCGCCGCAGGCAATACACTTTCCGTCAATCAGGCGGGCCGTGCCGCGCGGCTTCTTTGGTTTTGGTTGTGGTTGTGGATCGCTCATAATGGTAACATGTCCTTCGCCATTAGTTTGTCTATCAGTAATGCTGCAGCTCCGGCAGGGTCGGCGTAGCCGTCACCGAGGATTTCTCCTTTAATGCGATCCGGGGAAAAGATTTTGGAGACCCAGGTAGGAGAACCTTTCAAGCCGATTTTCTGTTCATCCAACTGCAGTGTTTTATTATTCCACACTTCAACGACCGCTTCAGCGGCAGCCAGTCGCATCTGCACCTTGGGATAGCGCGGCCGGTTCAATTCACGGACGACCGTTAACATAGCCGGCAGTGGTGCTTCTACAATCTCGTGACGCCCCTCCAGCTTGCGACTGACACGGATTTTTTTTGCAGTAAAATCCAGGTCAACAATTTTATCCACCAGCGTCAATTGGCGATAATCAAGGCGGCTTGCAATGCCGGGGCCGACCTGGGCAGTATCGCCATCGATGGTCTGCTTGCCGCACAACACCAGGCCGACCTCGTCCACTTCCGCATGCAGCTTGCGTATTGCAGCGGCCAGAACGTTGCTGGTCGCCAGCGTGTCGGCGCCGCCGAAGACACGATCAGAGAGCAGTATGGCATGATCGGCCCCCAGAGCGAGGGCTTTTTTCAGTGTTGCCTCTGCGTTCGGCGGTCCCATGGAAATGGCGGCAACCGTGCAGCCGAACCGGTCTTTCAGGCGCAACGCTTCTTCCAGGGCATGGGTATCATAGGGGTTGACGATAAATGGAATACCGTCACGTACCAGGGTATTTGTCACCGGGTCAATCTGAACCTGGGTCGTGTCCGGGACCTGTTTGATGCAGACAACTATCAGCATGAATCTCTCTCCTGCACGGCTATTTAGAATACCTTGTCATGCGTTCCTGTGCATTAAAACAGCAATTCATCACTTTTTATCACTCGATAAACCGCCGTGACGTCTCTTACCTCAAATTCAAGACAAGTTGCAAGATATTATACTTTAACAAAATCTGTTTAGCGTGATTAAAATATAGACAGCGTGCTGTTTATTTGGCCACTATTTTCCCGACTTCGGTTTTAAAAACAAAAGAGAGGCCCACCCGACGACATCGGGTGGGCCTCTCTGCCTCACAATTAATCATATTTCACATAAACCAGCCCATATGAATTCAATTAGTTACGGCAGTTCGCTGCTCCCCATCAGGTAGCGATCACATTCACGGGCCGCGCCGCGCCCTTCGTTGAAGGCCCACACGACCAGGCTCTGCCCACGGCGACAATCCCCTGCAGCAAATATGCCAGGGACGCTCGTGCTGTACTTCTCAAACTCGGCCTTGATATTGCTCCGATGGTCCTGTTCCAGACCAAAAGAGTCAATCAGTGGCTGCTCCGGACCGAGAAACCCCATAGCCAGCAGCACCAGCTGAGCAGAACGCACCTTTTCGGTACCGGGTAACGGTTTTGGCACGAATTGCCCTTTATCGTTCTTTTCCCAGGAGACTTCAACCGTATGAACCGCCTTGACGGCGCCATTTTCGTCACTATCAAATCCGGTAGCGGTTGTCAGATAGGCCCGAGGGTCAGAACCGTATTTAGCAGCGGCCTCTTCCTGCCCGTAGTCAACCTTGTGAGTCTTTGGCCATTCCGGCCAGGGATTATCGGCGGCGCGCTCATCCGGAGAACGAGGCATGATTTCCAGCTGGGTGACACTGCTGCAGCCATGACGGAGCGACGTGCCAACGCAGTCTGTCCCGGTATCACCGCCACCGATGATAATAACATCCTTCCCCTTGGCCGAGATGAAATCATCACCTCCGCTCAGAAGGGCTTTCGTGTTGGCAGTCAAAAACTCCATGGCAAAATGAACGCCCTTAAGGGCACGGCCGTCTACCGAAAGATCGCGCGGCAGGGTTGCACCGGTCGTCACAATGACGGCATCAAATTCATCACGCAATTTTGCCGCCGGAAACTCACTTCCCCCCACTTCGGTATTGCAGGCAAAAGTAATTCCCTCTGCTTCCATCAGCTTGATGCGGCGCAATAACACCTGACGCTTGTCGAGCTTCATATTCGGGATACCGTACATCAGCAGACCACCCGGCAGGTCGGCACGCTCGAATACCGTGACACTATGGCCGGCTTTGTTGAGCTGGGCGGCGGCGGAGAGCCCCGCAGGACCGGAGCCGACAACGGCCACTTTTTTGCCGGTGCAGGCTGCAGGAGGAACCGGAACAACCCACCCCTCTGCAAAGCCTCGTTCAATTATGCTGACCTCGATATTCTTTATGGTGACCGCCGGATCGATACTTGCCAGTGTACAGGAACCCTCGCAGGGAGCCGGGCAGACCCGCCCCGTGAACTCCGGAAAGTTATTGGTTTTGAGCAGCCTGTCCAACGCCTGGCTCCACAGATTGCGATAGACGAGGTCATTCCACTCGGGTATCAGGTTGTTGACCGGACAGCCGCTGGCCATACCACTGATCAATACGCCGCTGTGGCAGAACGGCACGCCACAATCCATGCAGCGTGCGCCCTGGGTGCGCAAATCCTCGTCCGGCATATGCAGATGGAATTCGTTCCAGTCGTTTATACGCTCCAATGGTGCCCGGTCAGCCGGCACTTCGCGAATATATTCCATGAATCCAGTTGGTTTTCCCATAATCGTTTTCCCTGTTTAATAACGTCTCGGTAATAATTAATGCAACCCGCTTTTAAGCGGTCTTCCAGAGTTCAGTTAGTGCCCGGAGATATGCGAGTTTTCCTCAAATGCGGCGGCCAGTGCATCGTCACCGCTGAGACCGGCGGCTTGAGCCCGCTCAAGCGCCTGGAGGACCCGTTTATAGTCCATGGGCATCACTTTTACAAAGCGCGACCGGTAACTCTCCCAGTTAATCAGAACCATCGCAGCATGTGCACTCCCGGTGCATTCGGCATGTTTTTCGATCATGGCTTTGACCGTTGCACGATCGGCATCATCAAGCGGTTCCAGACCGACCATTTCCGTGTTGCACCGGCTGGCAAAATCCTCCTGCTCGTCCAGGACATAGGCTATGCCGCCGCTCATGCCGGCTGCGAAGTTCCGCCCGGTCCGCCCAAGGATCACGACGGTACCGCCGGTCATGTACTCACAGCCATGATCACCAACACCTTCAACAACTGCGTTGACGCCGGAGTTGCGCACGCAGAACCGTTCTCCAGCCATGCCGCGGATAAAGGCAGTACCGCTGGTAGCCCCATAGAAAGCCACATTTCCGGCGATGATATTTTCTTCGGCCCTGAAGGTCGAACCCTCCGGAGGATAAACGGCAATTGTACCGCCGCTCATCCCTTTGCCCAGATAATCGTTCGCATCACCGGATAATTTCAAAGTTACGCCTCGTGGTATGAAGGCGCCGAAACTCTGTCCTGCAGAGCCGTTGAAGGTAAGAGTCACCGTATCGTCCGGCAGCCCGGCAGCGCCATGATGGCGGGTGATTTCATTGCCGAGGATGGTCCCGACAACGCGATTGACATTGGTGATCGGCAGTTCAGCGGTAACCTTTTCGCCCCGCTCGATTGCCGGCTGGCAGAGTTCAAGCAGCCTGGTCATATCGATCGATTTTTCCAGGCCGTGATCCTGCTGCTCAGTACAGTAGCGCCCAACGTTCAAGGCAACTTTCGGCTGATAAAGAATGTTGGAGAAATCGAGCCCCTGTGCCTTCCAATGCTCAATAGCCTTATTGGACTCAAGGACATCACAGCGGCCGACCATTTCATTCAAGGTGCGGAAACCGAGTTGCGCCATGATTTCGCGCAGTTCCTGGGCGACAAAGCGCATGAAGTTGACAACGTACTCCGGCTTGCCGCTGAAGTTCTTGCGCAGCTTCGGGTCCTGGGTCGCCACCCCGGTCGGGCAGGTGTTGCTGTGGCAGACGCGCATCATGACGCATCCCAAAGTCACCAGCGGCGCAGTGGCAAAACCGAATTCCTCGGCGCCCAGGAGGGCGGCAATGGCAACATCGCGGCCGGTCTTCAACTGCCCGTCAGCTTCAATAATGATCCGGCTGCGCAAGTTGTTCAGCAGCAGGGTCTGGTGCGTTTCTGCCAGGCCGAGCTCCCAGGGAAGGCCGGCATGCTTGATACTTGAGATCGGTGACGCACCGGTGCCGCCATCATAGCCGCTGATCAGCACGACATCGGCATGGGCCTTGGCAACACCCGCGGCAATCGTTCCGACACCGACTTCAGACACGAGCTTGACGCTGATGCGGGCACGGCGGTTGGCATTTTTCAGATCGTGGATCAGTTCGGCCAAATCCTCTATGGAATAGATATCGTGGTGCGGTGGTGGAGACACCAGTCCGACTCCCGGAGTAGTATGACGAGTCTTGGCAATCCAGGGATAAACCTTGGTGCCGGGCAGTTCCCCCCCCTCGCCCGGCTTGGCCCCTTGAGCCATCTTGATCTGCAGCTCGCCGGCATTGGTCAGGTAATCGCTGGTGACACCGAAACGGCCGGAAGCAACCTGCTTGATGGCGCTGTTTTTTGAATCCCCCAGCTCGTTGGTCCAGGTAAAGCGCTCAGGGTCCTCGCCCCCCTCGCCGGTATTGGATCTTCCCCCGATGCGGTTCATCGCAATCGCAAGCGCTTCGTGGGCCTCCTTGCTGATCGAACCGTAGGACATGGCGCCGGTCTTGAATCGTTTCATGATTTCTTCTACCGGCTCGACGTCATCAAGCGGCACTGAAGGCATATTGTCCTTGAATTCAAGCAGGCCGCGCAGTGTGTACTGATGTGTACTCTGTTCGTCGATCAACGAAGAGAATACCTTGAATTCGCGATAATCGTCATTACGGGTCGCTTTCTGCAGCGACGTTATCGTTAACGGGTTATACTGATGTTCTTCGCCATCCTTGCGCCATTGATACACTCCGCCAGGAGCAAGCGCCACCTCGGGGGCAACCCGCTCCGGATAAGCTCGGGCGTGGCGTTCCATCAATTCCCGGGCAATTCCGTTAATATCAGTCCCCCCGATACGCGACGGCGTCCAGACAAAATAACGGTCGATCACGGATTGATGCAGGCCGACCGCTTCAAAGATCTGCGCGCCTCGATAGCTCTGCACAGTGGAGATCCCCATCTTGGCCATAGTCTTTACAATTCCCTTGATGGAGGCCTTGATATAGTTCTTGATCGCTGTTTTGTGGTCGAGTTCCGGCAGCAGCCCCTGCAAAATCATGTCATCCAATGATTCAAAGGCCAGATAAGGGTTGATTGCATTGACACCATAGCCGAGCAGCACAGCAAAATGATGGACCTCGCGAGGTTCCCCCGACTCCAGGACAAGTGAAGCCAGCGTGCGAGTGCCGCTGTTGACGAGATGGTGGTGAAGGCCGGAAACCGCCAGTAGCGCAGGAAGAGCGGCGTTGTCTTTATCTACGCCACGATCGGAGAGGATAAGTATATTGCACCCGCTCTCAACCGCCACATCGGCAGCAGCAAAGAGAGCCTCCAGCCCCTTCTCCATGGCGCTGGCACCTCGTGTCGCGGGGAAAAGCAGTGAGAGAGTTGCGGATTTGAACCCAGGGCGGTCAATCTGGCGCAGTTTTTCCAGTTCCCGATTACCCAGCAGCGGATGCTGAAGCTTGATCCTCCGGGCGTTCGATGCTGTCGGCTCCAGTATATTGCCCTCTGAGCCGATCAACGTGAAGGTTGATGTGACAATTTCTTCACGAATGGGGTCAATAGGCGGGTTGGTAACCTGGGCGAATAATTGTTTAAAATAATTGTACAGCAGCTGATTCTGGCTTGAGAGCACTGCCAACGGCGTGTCGGTACCCATGGAGCCGAGCGGCTGGATGCCGTCACGAGCCATCGGCCCCAGAACAACACGCTGATCCTCATACGTATAGCCAAAAGCCTGCTGGCGCTGAATCAGGGCAGCATGATCCGGAAGCGGGGCATCAGGTACGGCCGGCAGTTCTTCGAGGGTTACGTGGTGGTGTTCCAGCCACTGGCGATACGGATTGGCTGCTGCCAGCTCCTTCTTGATTTCCTCATCGGGTATAATGCGCCCCTGCTCCGTGTCGACCAGAAACATCTGCCCCGGCTGGAGCCGGCCCTTGCTCAGGATACGGCGTGGTTCAATCTGCAGAACTCCGGCTTCAGAGGCCATGATAACCAGATCGTCATTTGTTATGTAATACCTGGAAGGTCGCAGTCCGTTGCGGTCAAGAACCGCCCCGATGCAACGGCCATCGGTAAAGGCGATTGCGGCAGGACCGTCCCATGGTTCCATAAGACAGGAGTGATATTCGTAAAACGCCCTCTTTTCGTCGCTCATGCCAGTGTGGTTTTCCCATGGTTCAGGCACCATCATCATGACCGCGTGCGGCAGCGAACGACCGCTCATGACGAGCAGCTCCAGACAGTTGTCAAACATGGCAGAATCCGAACCATTATCATTGATAATCGGCAGGGCCTTCTTGATATCATCACCGAACAGACTGCTTTCAAAAAGATTCTGGCGTGCATTCATCCAGTTGACGTTGCCGCGCAGAGTGTTGATCTCGCCGTTATGGGCCAGATAATGATAGGGATGGGCACGATCCCAGCTGGGAAAGGTATTGGTAGAGAAGCGCGAATGGACCAGTGCAATAGCGGTTTCCATGGCAGGGTCGCGCAGTTCGGGGAAGTACTGGTCTACCTGCACCGGCATGAGCATACCCTTGTAGATTATGGTCCGCGTCGAGAGGCTGCAGACATACCAATGATCATCGACGTCGGCACGCCGGATCTCGTTGGTTGCCCGCTGATTGATGATATATAGTTTGCGCTCGAAATCCTGTTCATCAATGCAGCCGAGCGGACGCTTGAGGAACAGCTGCCGCACCATCGGCTCCCCTTCCCAGGCGGTATTCCCCAGTGAAGAGTTGTCGGTGGGCACGTTACGCCACCCAAGCAACTCTACCCCTTCTTCGACCAGGATCTTTTCCATAATATGCCGGGCGGCATTGCGCTCGGTCGCCTTCGGAGAGGTAAACACCATGCCGACGCCATAATGGAACGGCTCGGGGAGCTCAATGCCGAGTGGCGAACAAACTGATCGGAGGAAGCTGTCCGGCATCTGCATGAGAAGGCCGGCACCGTCCCCGGTGTTCGGTTCGCTGCCGGTAGCACCGCGATGATCAAGGTTTATGAGTACCTCAAGCGCCTGACTGACGATCTCGTGGGACTTTTTCCCTTTCATATTGGCAACAAAGCCGACGCCGCACGCGTCGTGCTCGAATTGAGGATCGTAGAGGCCCTGTTTTACTGGTCGTTTATTGGTTTTCATGGAAGCAGCCTTCGTAAACGTATTCTTTTTTGAGTTCCCCGCAACGGTGGCGGGTAATTTTTGTAAGCAGGGAGTGTGCCACACTTTATGAAGAATGCGCTTGGCAACCACATTCTGTTCACTATGTTAACACGTTATGCCGGTCGTTTTATCAAATAAGGTGATTCATCTGTTCATCTGGAGCGCCATTATGAGTATTAATAGCACTCGATTGAGTACACAGCCTTTTGACAATGCTCGCACAAGAGCTGGCGTACGGCCGCTTTTTTTGCATGGTTTATGAAGCCATTCATGCTTGTCGCCGTTATGTGCAATCCCGCCATTCTGAGTGCAATTTCCCGGAAGCCTTCATAGCACCCTCTTTCACGGCGATTACCGTTGCCTTTCCGCTTGACGCTGACGGAGCGACGGGCTACAACATCCCGATGGACCTCCTCAAACATCTTAACCCCCCCCAGAAAGAAGCCGTGCTCCACGGCGAAGGGCCGCTTTTGATCCTGGCCGGCGCCGGTTCCGGCAAAACCCGTGTCATCACAAACCGCATTGCACACCTGATTCGCGAACGGGGGGTGCGCCCCTGGAATATCTTGGCGGTGACCTTCACCAACAAGGCGGCTCGGGAGATGGCCGAGCGGGTCGGCAGGCTGCTGGGCGGAGGGAATCTACCGCTTATATCCACCTTCCACGCCGCCTGCGGACGCATCCTGCGCCGTGACATCCACCATCTCGGCTTCCAATCTTCGTTTGCAATTTATGACGACCGCGACAGCGATCGGCTGCTGAAGGACGTCATCGCCGAAATGGACCTTGATGAAAAGCGCTTTGCAGTCAAAGCGGTCTCCGGGCGGATCGACGACTTCAAGAATCGCGGCCTCTTTCCGGAGGATATCGGCCCCATCCCACCAGGCGATGTTTATAACCAGAAAGTCGTCGAAATTTACGCCGTTTATCAGGAGCGCCTCAAAAAGTGCAACGCCCTCGATTTCGGCGACATGATGATCCAGACAGTCCGCCTCCTGACCCGTTTTCCCGAAGTCTGCAGCTATTACCGGGAACGTTTTCAGTGGCTACTGGTGGACGAATACCAGGACACCAACCCGGTGCAGTACAACTTAATTCGATTGCTGGCGGGGGATCGCCGCAACCTGTGTGTCGTTGGTGATGACGACCAGTCCATATACTCATGGCGCGGGGCGGACATCCGTAATATTCTTGAGTTTGAAAAAGATTTTCCCGGCGTGAAAATCATCCGACTGGAACAGAACTACCGTTCCACCGCCACCATTCTGGCCGCAGCCGGCGAGGTAGTAAAACAAAATTTCGGGCGTAAAGGGAAGACGCTCTGGACCGAAAACCCGCAGGGCGAGAAGATTCGCTATGAACGGGTCGAGTCTGACCGCGAAGAGGCCCGTTTTGTCAGGAGCGAGATTAGTCGCCTGAGAAACTGCGGCGTGCCCCTGGAGGAGACGGCCGTTTTCTATCGCACCAATGCCCAGTCCCGGCTGATTGAAGAAGCGCTGGTCGGCGGCGCACTGCCTTACCACATCGTCGGCGGCGTCCGTTTTTACTCCCGCATGGAAGTAAAAGATATTCTGGCGTACCTGCGGGTACTGGACAACCCGGCCGACGAGGTTTCGCTGAAACGGATCATCAACGTCCCCGCCCGGGGCATAGGCACCACCACGATCGATAAGATCTCTCTCCAGGCGGCCCGGCAGGGGGGCACCTTTTTTGACGCGCTGCGGGATGCCGCGCAGGATGGATTGCTGAGCGCCGGCCCACGCGGAAAGGCCGCCTCCTTTATCACTCTGCTGGAAGGTTTTCGCAATACTGCCGCCACCAGCAGCCTGGCGGAGCTGGCCCGCTCGGTCATGCAGGGGAGCGGTTATCTGGATCGCCTGAAGAGCAGCCGCGACGAAGAAGACGCCGAGCGCCTGGAGAACCTGGAGCAGCTTCTGGCTGCAATCGAGGAATTCAGTGAAAAAAACCCCGACGCAGGTCTGTCCGAATTTCTGGAGCAGGTCTCGCTGGTTTCCGATCTTGAACAGGGAGAGGCCGGCCAGCCATCAGTCACCCTGATGACACTCCACGCCGCCAAGGGGTTGGAATTCAAAGCGGTATTCATGATTGGCATGGAGGAGCGCCTCTTCCCCCATGCCCGTTCACTGGACGATCTGGACGGCATGGAGGAGGAGCGGCGCCTCTGCTATGTCGGCATGACCCGCGCCCGCGAACGGCTCTACCTGCTGAATGCCCGCAGGAGGTACCTGTACGGGCAGGAGCAGTGCAATCCGCCGTCGCGGTTTTTAAAGGATATACCGCCAGAGTTGCTGGATGATTCGGGGGACACGGGCAGAGTTTCCACCCACGCAATGGTCGCCACCCCCTATCCCTCTGCTGCGGAGAGAAGCTCCTTTGCGGCCTCAGGCAGAATGCGGGGTGCTGGAGCTGCTATTCCCCAACCAGAAAATGTCATTCCGGCCCACAATCTGTCCGCTATTGCCGGCGCCTTCAGCGACGAAATTGAAATTGTCCCGGAACCACCGGAAGAGCAGGATGGCGTCTATCTCGGTATGCGCGTGAGGCATGGCAAGTTCGGCGTCGGCACCGTTCGAAAAATTGAGGGTGAAGGTGATGGACAGAAGGTGGTTGTCTGGTTCAATTCGGTCGGGCCCAAGAAACTGATGCTGCGCTTTGCAGGGCTGGAGCGGGCATAAGGCAGAGGAATACTCACAGTGTCAAACAGATTTACATCACTATTCCATGCAGATCCCGCCGGTGGTACCGCCAGGCGAAAGCCACGCCGCGGAAATACCAGTCGATCAGAAAGACCGACCACACGGCATAGAGAGAAAGGTGCAGCCAACTCGACGCCACCCATGACAGCGCCACCCGTATCCCCCACATGGCAACCAGCGTAACGATAAAGACGTAAAAGGTATCTCCGGTGCCGCGCAGACTGCCGGCATACACAAACGATAGTGCCAGCGGAACCTGGGCGAAAGCTACCAGCTTCAAAAACACGCTTCCCTTCTCGATCACGTCGGGGTCGTGGCTGAAGAGACCGATCAGATAGTGCGGCGCACAGAAAAATATGAGCGCCATAATGGTCATCACAACAACCGCCAGCCGCAGCGCTTCGTTGTGACTGATCCTCGCACGACGGACCTTGCCGGCGCCAAGGGACTGTCCCATCAGCGTTGCCGCGGCAATTCCCATACCGGCTCCCGGCATGAAGGATAGTGATTCGATCGAAAGGCCGATCTGGTGAGCGGCGTAGGCAGTTGTGCCGTACCCGATGATAAAGCTGGAGTAGAACAGCTGGCCGCTTTGCTGGGCGACCCGCTCCAAAGCCACCGGCCAGCCGATTTTCCAAATTCTCCCGAAAAGCCCGAAATCGGGGCGGCTGAACGTAATATATTTCTTGCGCAGGGCTTGAATCAGCAGGTAGGTGAAGCCGACAAACTCGGAACTGTTGATGGCGATCGCCGCCCCTTTAACCCCCAGAGCCGGCATCCCGAATGTGCCGTATATCAGCGGCCAGGCGAGCAGTACGTGCAGAATATTCACCAGGATGATTGCTTCCATCGGGGTACGGGTGTCGCCGGTACCATGCATGATCGCCGAAAGGAGATTCAACCCGGTAGTCCAGATCATCCAGAGGAACACCAGCCTGATATATTCGGCAGCCATTTCCTGGACACTGCCCGATGCACCCATCAGCCTGGCGATATCTCCCCCCCATCGAGAACCGGCCAGCGAGCAGAGCGCCGTCATCGCCAAACCAACCAGACACGCCACAGAGGCCGCCCGCCCGGCATCTTTTCGCCGTCCGGCACCCCACAGATGTGAAATTACAACGGTAACACCTGTCGAGAGCCCCCAGAAAACCGTCATGGTGGTGACCATCAAGAGTTGGCCGAGTCCGGTGGCGGCAATTGCAGATGCTCCAAGACCTCCGGTCAGAAAGACATCAACAATGGAGACCAGCCGTTGAAAAAGGGATGAGAGCAGGACCGGCAGTGAGAGGCGAAAAACATCGCGGCGGATTGAGACCGGCTTACGGTGTTTCGAGGTAATGGTAAAAATGGAGAGCGACATGACTCATTTATAAGACCGGGCAACGGGAAGGTCAAGGCTTCCGGCTGAAAAGAGATGCGTCACCATGGGCACTCTTTAGCATATTGAAAAACCCCGCCTGAAAAGACGGGGTTTTTCTCCAGCAAATTGAGACATCAGGTTACCGGTTGTTCCTTATTCAGAGTCCGGTGTCACTATCAGGCGAAAGGGTTTCTGATGGTTATCGTCTGGTCACGACGCGGTCCTACCGAGACCAGAACTATCGGGCAGCCGGCCAGCTCTTCAAGGCGATGCACGTACGCCTTGGCGGCTGCCGGAAGTTCTTCAAAGGTACGGGCAGAAGTAATGTCCTCTTTCCAGCCGGGAAGTTCTTCATAAACCGGCTGGCATTTTTCAAACAGCTCCAACTGGGCTGGCAGGGTTTCCAGAGTCTTCCCGTCGCACGTATACCCGGTGCAGACTTTGATGGTGTCGAATCCGGATAATACATCGAGCTTGGTCAGGGCGATGCCGGTCAGGCCGTTAACCCGAACAGCATAGCGGACCACCATGGCATCGAACCAGCCGCAGCGGCGCGGACGGCCGGTCGTAGCGCCAAACTCGCCGCCGACCTGACGAAGCTCCTCACCAACACCATCCACCAGCTCGGTTGGAAAGGGGCCGCTGCCGACGCGGGTCACATACGCCTTCGATATGCCGATGATTTCGTGAATGTCGCGCGGGCTGACGCCGGAACCGGTACATGCGCCACCGGAGCAGGTCGACGAAGAGGTGACGAAGGGGTAGGTCCCGTGGTCGATATCAAGCAGTGTCCCCTGGGCTCCCTCAAACAACGCCTTTTTTCCGGCCTTGAGATCCTTGTTGAGGATCAAGGCGGTGTCGGCGACATAGCGGCGCAGGACATCAGCATACCCCTGATACTCGGCAAAAATCTCGTCATAGTTACACGGAGGCTCTCCCAGAAATTTCTCCAGCAGAAAATTCTTTTCCACCAGGAATTCTTTCAGTTTGCGGGCAAATGTGTCGGCGTCGATCAGGTCCATCAGACGGATTCCGCGGCGGCCGATCTTGTCTTCATAACAGGGGCCGATACCGCGGCCGGTGGTGCCGATCTTCTTATCACCGCTTTTAGCTTCACGGACGATGTCAATCCGCTTGTGGTACGGCATGATAATATGCATCGACTCTGACAGCAGCAGGCAGGCATCATCCTTGATCCGGCCCGACTCCTTGAGCTTGGTGATCTCCCTGATGAACACCTCGGGGTCGAGGACCACGCCGTTACCGATAATGCAGCGCTTCCCTTCATGCAGGATACCGGACGGGATCAGGTGCAGCACAACCTTCTCGTTGCCGACAACGAGGGTGTGTCCGGCGTTATTCCCCCCCTGATAGCGGACGACGTCGTCTGCATGCTCAGTGTAAATATCGACGACCTTACCCTTTCCCTCATCGCCCCATTGGGCCCCGACAACAACTACGTTTGCCATGTTCAGTTTTCTCCCTGGCTTTCTTCGATATAGTTCATAAGTCCCGGTTGGGCGATCATGCTGCTCTTGATCGGGATCACACATCCATCAACGCTGCGGACAGCCTGGTACGGCTCCTGGATGTCGCCGATAACAAGCATGCAGCGTATGTTCATTTTCTTTGCATATTCCAGTGATTGGGCATAATCACGGCGAATAATGTCCCGAGCCGTTGTATACCCCTGTGAGCGAAGCTGGCGGGCAACCTTCAATACGTTCCGCCGGTCCTGGCAGGTGTTGAACAGCAAAAAATCGGTTGCGGCGCACCCTTGCAGTTCCGGTCGACGTTCGATCGTCTGGAGCAGGTTAAGCAGATTGAACGTAAACCCGGTGGCCGGGGCAGCAAATCCGTACCGCCCTGTCAGATTGTCGTACCGCCCCCCGCTGCAGACCGGCTCACCAAAGCCGGTTACGAAGCCTTCGAAGGTAATCCCGGAGTGATAATCGAGCCCCCGCGTTTCACCCAGATCGATCGAAAGAAAATCTGCAACACCATGAATATCAAGAATTTCCAGAACCAGCTGCAAATTTTCAAGAGCGGCGAGCGAACGGGGATTGGTCACAATGCCATGCGCCGTTTTCAGCACTTCCCGCCCTCCGAACAGACGTGGCAGTGCACTTATTTCGCGGGCAGAGTCAGAGGAAACGGTATGTTCATCAAGCAGGGATGCCACCGCAGAACTATCCTTTCGTGACACCGCTTCACGCAATTGCCGGAGCGGTTCGCCATCCAAACCGGAAGCCTGGAAAACGCCCTGGCAGAATTCAACTTGTCCGAGATCAATGGTAAAGTTGTCCAATCCCAGAACCTGCATGGCTTCAATAGCCATGACAATCATTTCGGCGTCAGCCTCGGGCGAGTCAAGCCCTATCAGCTCAACTCCGGTCTGGAATATCTCCCGGCTGCGACCTGCCTGAATTTCGGTCTGGCGTAATACCCGTTCGCTGTAGCTGATTCGGTGCGGCAGTGGCAGGCTTGTCATACGCGTGGCCGCGATGCGAGCTATCTGAGGGGTTATATCGGGAGGGAGCGCAAGCAGTCTGCCTGACTGCCGGTCATCAAAACGGTAGGTTTTACCTTTGAGCTCGTCGCCCATGCCGGTAGCCAGCACATCTTCATACTCCAGCCGGGGAGTAATAATGCGCCGAAACCCCCACAATTCAAATACGCGCAACAGGCGGCTTTCAATAGAACCGATTTTCGCAGCCGCTTCCGGCAGGAAATCACTTACGCCCCGTGGAAGCGCAATGTCGCTGGGTGAATGTATCATGCATTTTTTCCGGGCGTGCATTAGTACACCGGTACGAATCAGCGCCGGTGATGTATAAATCTGTTACAGCAATTAAAGATTGCTGCAAACGCTCATTGTCGCAAAATCCGGATGCCATGTCAAAATAAAAGACAAACAAATGATTAGCGGGTACTCCCGGTGGCCGGAACTATTTCGATTGGTCCCGTGGAAGGAGTATCGGGCGCCTTAACAGCTTTTTCTGCCGCCGGCACTTCCGCAGAGGCTTGAACAGGTGTTTCCGCTGCTGGCGCCAGAACTGGCGATTGGCCGGGAACAGCCGACTGCACCGGCAATTCAGCCGGTTTTAGTGAGCCGTCCGAAAGCGGCAGCGATTTGCGGTCAACGACCACACCTCCCTTTGTTTGATTATCGTTATCATGTTTGATCAACGAGGCCATTTCATCAAACAGCCTGCCGTAAACTTCAGGCTCCTGAGTCTCCCGGTGTAGCCAGTCGCGTTTTTTCTGCTCAAGAGTTCGGCGAATTCCGTCAATTGACTTGAAACGTAACTCCGTCCTTTTGGACAGGTTTGCTTCTGTCTCGCTAAAATCCGGATATTGCAGGTTTACCAACGGGTAATAGGTTAACAATCTCGTGCGAAAATTCGGGTATTCCCACAGGACGGTGCCGTCGGGGCCAAGTATCTGCGCCGTCATCGTCAAAAAATTGAAGTCGGTTTCAAGAGAATCAAGCAGATTGCTGGAATAGATTTTACTGGATTTTGTCAACCCACTGACAACAACCAGCATGACGGCATCAAGCCGGTTTTTCTTTATGTACGTACCGATTTCATCATTCTTCCAAAAATATTTGTTGTACTGAATGCCGGCATCATCCCGTTTTTCACGGCGCGCTACCAGTGAGCTGAAACGGAGCCCTGGCTCATCAGCCAGCAGGGTTACCGCAGAGAAGTTGCCCGTGCTCTGGAGTTTCCGCACAAGCAGTTGTTCATATTTCAGATTCAGTTCGGCAATAAGCGGCAGCAGAAATTCTTTTTGCGGGTAGATAATGTCTGAGTCGGCATCAATAAAAATCGGAGCAACACCAAGAACCTTTACTTTTTCAGAGAACGTATCGGCCGGAATATTGAAATGATTCTGGGCACAGCCAAGCATTATTCCGGCAACAACAAATAAACTAATAACGAATCGATTCATAAAAATCTCCACATAGCATAAAGTTTGGAAAACAGGCAAGATTGCCGTTTTTCCCAGATCCCTGTCCTGGATCAAAGGTAACTCTTGTTGGTGCTCCGCAGGACACTTACAACAGTGCGCTTTCGATTCCTTAATTCTCATAATCCCTGATTTTATGTTGCACTTATAGCAGAAAGCAGGCTTGTTTTCTACTCAATTTGACTGCGTGGCAAAGAGGTGCGATGGCGCTCTTTGTATTCAATTTGATTGACAAAATACGGCATTATTTCGTATCGTCTCGCTACTATACCTGCTTATCGAGAGTGGTGGAGGGAAAAGGCCCTGTGAAACCACAGCAACCGGTCATATGACGCCAGGTGCTAAATCCTGCCGCAAGGCAAAGATGAGAGGTGTGCTGTGCCGTTACCAGCCCCTTTCTCATATGATGTGAAGGGCTTTTTTATGTCTGAAGATTACATCACTGAACAATCTATAACCTTTGAATCCGGCATCCGTCTCGATAGCGGCCGAATACTGGCTCCGGTTACTCTGGCGTACGAAACCTACGGCGCCCTTAACGAGCATAGGACCAATGCCATTCTTGTTGAGCATGCCTGGACCGGCGATGCTCATCTGGCCGGAAGACGGAACGCCTCTGAAACAAAACCCGGCTGGTGGGATGCCATCGTCGGCCCTGGCCGTCTGCTTGATACCGACCGTTATTTTATCATCTGCTCAAACGTCATCGGCTCCTGTTTCGGCTCTACCGGGCCCACCTCAATCAATCCCAAAACAGGTAAACGCTATAACCTCTCTTTTCCGGTTGTCACCATTCGCGACATGGTCCGCGCCCAAAAACTACTGATTGAAGCCCTTGGCATCGAGCGGTTACTGTCCGTCATGGGGGGAAGCATGGGAGGCATGCAGGCTCTGGAGTGGGCGACGCAATACCCTGACAGCATTGCCTCGGCGATTGTCCTCGCCACGACACCGCGGCCGTCTCCACAAGCTATTTCGCTCAATGCCATCGCCCGCTGGGCTATATTTAATGATCCCACCTGGCGCAAGGGTGAATACAAGCATAATCCCAAAGACGGCCTGGCGCTGGCCCGTGGTATCGGCCATATTACCTTTCTTTCTGACGAATCAATGAACGCCAAGTTCGGACGCCGGTTTTCGGCACGGGACGGCCAGTTTGACTTCTTCGGCCAATTCGAGGTCGAGCGGTACCTGAATTACAATGGCTATAATTTTGTAGATCGTTTTGATGCCAACTCTTTTCTTTATCTGGCCAAATCCCTGGATCTTTACGATGTTTCCTGGGGATATGAGTCAATGGCCGAGGCCTTCAACCAGGTCCAGGTCCCGATTCAGTTCTATGCGTTCAGCTCTGACTGGCTCTATCCGCCGTATCAAACGGAAGAGATGGCCGGCTGTCTCAAGGAGCTCGGCAAACCTGTTGAATATCACCTGATTACGTCGGCGTACGGTCACGATGCTTTTCTGCTGGAGCATGAGACCTTCACCCCGATGGTGCGCGATTTTCTTGAGCGGATCTGAAACGGTGAATACCCCTAACAAACAAAATCCATCCGCAGGATTCAAGGATGATCGGCTGTTTAGAAAGTTGCGGCATGGTACCGGAAAAGCCATTGCTGACTTCGGACTGATTGCGAAGGGAGACCGTATCGCGGTGGCGGTTTCCGGAGGCAAAGATTCCTACACGCTGCTCCTGTTGCTGGAGGAACTGCGCAGGAGAGCTCCGGTGCCATTTGAGCTGATCGCCGTCAATATTGATTCCGGCTACCCCGGCTACCGGACCGATGTTATCGAAGATTTTCTCCGGAAAAACGGTTTTTCCTATCGGATGGTGCCAAGTGAGCACTTTGACATTATTAAAGAAAAACGCCGTCCCGGCTCCTCCTACTGTTCGATCTGTTCGCGCCTGAAGCGGGGCGCCCTCTATGAAGCCGCCCAAGCATTAGGGTGCAACAAGCTTGCACTCGGCCATCATCGGGAGGATTTTATTGAAACGCTCCTGCTGAACCAGTTTTTTGTCGGCTCACTGAAGTCGATGTCCGCGTCCATGTTGGCCGATAACGGCATAATTACTGTCATCAGGCCACTTGTCTATCTCGCCGAAGAAGACATCATGTCATTTTCCCGCCAGGCGCAGTTGCCGGTAGTCTGCTGCTCTTGTCCTGTCAGCGGTACTGCCGATATGCAGCGCAAGCGGATGAAACAGCTGCTTGAAGAGCTGCAGGCCACTATTCCGCATGTCAAAAACAGCCTGTTGAAAGCCCTTTCAAATGTTCACCCGCGCCACCTGCTTGACACATCGCTGTGCAGAGATGCGGCGGGAAGTGGAGATACTGCTACTCGGCATGCAAACCCGGCTGTGCTTGCTGATCCGGATTCCCCTGTCTGCCAGAAGATCGTTGCTGAATGATTCAGATGAGTGTCTGCGTGAACTGCGAGGGATTGTTGTGCGGAAATCAACATCTGGAAAAGGTTGAAATGGCTGCGGTCAAACCGGCACCTGGTGTACGGGCGTCAGGGTTCGCCGCGCTCTGCTTCACCTGAGAGCATGACAAGATCAACCCGCCGGTTTTTGGCGCGTCCCTCGGGAGTGGCATTGTCGGCAATCGGCCGGAACTCGGCATAGCCGGCTGCCGAAATTTTATTGGGATCTATGTCAAAATGTTTTATCAGATATTTCAGGCCATTTGTCGCACGTGCCGTTGACAGCTCCCAGTTGGAGGGGAATTGGGCCGTGCTGATCGGCATGTTATCGGTATGCCCCTCGAGCCGCAATGGGTTGTTATACTGGCTCATCACTTCCGCGATCGTATTAATCAGATCATACGCCTCAGGCTTAATGGTTGCCTGGCCGGAATTAAAAAAGCCGGCTTCCTTGAGGCTGACGATCAGGCCGCGGCGCGTTATCTCCAGAGTCACCTTGTTTTGCGCGCCCTGCTTAACAAGATATGCTTCCACCGCCGATTTGATTTGCCGAAAATCCTTCTCTTCCGCCCGTGTTTTTGCATGCCCGCTCCGCGCCCTGCCCATCGGCGCCAGCTTTATCTCCGGAACGAGCGATGGAATTACAGTAATTGCCTGTGAAGGAATGACATTGACTTTCGGGGCACTTGCACCGGCAGTCGCCATGCCGAAAGACTGCTGAATAGCCTGCATGACCTCTTCAACCTTCTTCTTGTCGCTCTGCCCCATCGCATACAGAACCACGAAGACGGCAAACAGCAACGTGATGAAGTCTGCGTAGGAAACGAGCCAGCGCTCGTGGTTGACATGCTTTTCCGGTTCTTTTTTGAGTGCCATGACTGGTTAGTGGCCGCCCACGTAAGCCATCAGTTTTTGTTCAATAAAATGCGGATTTTCACCATTCTGGATGGCAATCAATCCCTCCAGTATCATGATCCGCCGCAACATTTCTTCTTTCATCCGTATCTTGAGCTTGGTTCCGATCGGCAGACAGATAACATTAGCAACAATCAGGCCATAGATGGTGGCAACAAATGCAACGGCAATGCCGCCGCCGAGCTTTGAGGTGTCGGAGAGGTTGGCCATAACGTGGATCAGGCCGAGAACGGCTCCAATAATACCGATTGTCGGAGAAAATCCACCGGCTGCTTCATAAAATTCAATCGTATGTTTGGTATGGTCTTCATAGGCCATAATATCCGCTTCAAGCGTCTCACGCAGTTTTTGGGGGTCGATGCCGTCAACCACCAGGGAGATCCCTTTTTTGATGAAAGGGTCCCGGGCTGACTGAGCCTCCTGTTCGAGCGAGATCAAGCCATTACGGCGGGCTTTGGTGGCATAGTTGATAATGTCTTTTACCACCTGCTCATGGTCTACTTTTGCCGGCAGAAATACGACTTTAACACCTTTCAGCGCATTTATAATTGCGGAGAGCGGAAAACAGACAAATGTGGCGCCAAAGGTGCCGCCTAAAACAATTATCGCGGCTGTAGGCTGTATCAGCGCCGTCATGTGCACTCCTTCGAGTGCTGCACCGCCAAATACGGCCCCGAAGGCCATCACCAGCCCTATTATGGTAGCTAAATCCATGCGCTATAAATCCCGACTGTGGAATGGAATAGTGTTCTGTTCACCTTGAAAATCCGCCGAAACCTCTTCCACCCGGTCCTTTGACCAATCAAGGCGATGAGCCAACGTGCGGCCGAGATACCGTCTGGCAGCCGGAAATGCCGCCCGGCGCGAAATTTTGGCGCGAAAGGCAACGATCCGGCTTATAATGGCGCTTGCGCGATCAATAACAAGATACCGATTGCCGTTAAAAAGAGTAATAACCGTATCCGGCGTTTCTTCGATACATATAATATGGTCCGGGTTCAGGTACATCCGCTGTTTATCCAGACGCGTCACGACAATCATGAAAACTCCGCTCGACAGATGGGTGTTTTTCTATAAATATCAAAACCTGTACCAGGTCAAGAACTTTCTGCTGTTTATAACTCCCTTGGTGCGGGAATCGGTCAGATCATGGCATCGATGGCATCAAAGTCAATATGGCGCTCTGCAATCGAATTTATCAGTTCGATTTTTTCGCGATCCTCGGGACCGATTTTCGAAACATGCTCGCGTAACTGGTAAAAAACTTCTGATGATGTCTCTACAATGCGGATATAGGGGATATTACTGTCATCGATAATACGCTGGGTAATATCGGAAACCGCCACATGCCCGCCGATAACAAGACCGGCCAGTTTTTTCTTGTATTCCGGTATATGGTGAAGTGATGAGGCGGTAACCAGTAACTCGTCACGTGAACTCGTCACTATCAGTAGCGTTGAGTCATCAAGATTGTCGATAACGCGTTGCGATGACGCCGCTCCCAGTTGAATGGTGTGGCAGAGGCGCTTCCGGTCGGCAGGATCACCATTAAGGGGCCGTCCCAGCAAATCGGCGATATGGAGGAGCGTCGGATCTGCCAATGTCGGCAGATAGTCAAAGGCGCTTGTGAACATAAGGTTCCTTCCTGCAAAAGCTTTCTCAAGGTAGCCGAGGGTATTCTCCCTCTTTGCAGGAACCAGCTTGTTGGCCATGATGAAGCGAACATCCGCTTTCTCCCGTTGATACAGCGCCAGATTAAGTTCAACTGCATCTACGACATTCCCGATTCCACCTCCGGTAACCAGGAGGACCGGAGCGTTCAGTTCAGCTGCTATTTGCGCGTTATTCATACCGACGACCGAACCGACTCCTCCATGACCGGCACCCTCGATAATCAGGAAATCATACTTCTTTTCAAGCTCATCACAGGCGAAGCGAATCGCTTTGCGCGGAGCTAAAGAGTCAATATCTCCGTCAAGATACCGACGGGTCGTTCCGGGAGTCAGGGTAACCGGAGACATAAGCGCAACGTCACCTTCAACACCAAAAACGCTGGAGAACATGGCGGCATCCTTGTCGACAATAGTACCGTTAAACTCAGTCCATTTCGGGCCGATCGGTTTCATGAAGCCGACTCGCCCGTACTTCTTCAGTGCCAGGTGCATCAATGAGAGACTGATGGTGGTTTTTCCGCAATGCTGCCCGGTCGCGCCTATAAAAATTTTTCTACACATGGCTGCGTCTCTCCTGCAACGAATGTATGCGGCGTTGCAATGTTTTCGAAAAAATTGTCATACGCATCTTCGCCGGCATGAAAGCGTAAAAAGCGCACCCCCATGCCGCTTTTTTTGACGAGATGGAAGAGGTTCGGCGGGACTTTTTTCGCCCACATGACACGCGCCTCCAATTCTACGATCGTTCCTCCCGGGAGTACGATCTCAACTTTTATTTTTGAGTTGGGGGTGATGATATACGGAGACCTGATAAACATCCCGATCATGGAAATGTCTTCCGTATATGCAACTCTTGCGGGTTCATCAATGCCAAAACGGATTGCAATGCGTTTTTTGATACGCCTGATGTCACGTTTATCAGCCACTCTGCCTGTCCCCGCGCCATATTAGGAAAGAATCAAACAGACGCGTTCGCATGATGCCAGAAACATACCATAATTTCAATAACTAGCAGAATAATCGATAAAACACTTCACTTTGCGCGGCAGTTCACACGTCACTAAAATTGAATTGACAGAGCAACGGCAATCAACTACCTTGGTTTTGCTGGGGGAGTTTAGACTGAGAGCGGCTGATATACGCCGCGACCCTTCGTACCTGATCCGGGTAATGCCGGCGTAGGGAAGCGCGACCGATTGTTGTATTCAAACAAGCCGCTTCTGCGGTTTTTTTCGTTTGTGGAGGTTGACATGCAGATTATGTTAAACGGTGAGACTGTTGAAAAACCTGAGGGTTTAACGGTCGAGACTCTGTTGATGCAGCTCGGAATTAGCCGGGAGCGTGTCGCTGTTGAGTTAAATGCCGGCATCGTGCCAAAGGCCGGCTATGAAAAGCAGCTTCTGTCGGATGGCGATAAAATCGAAATAGTCCATTTTGTTGGTGGGGGGTAACGAGATGACGCAGACTGCGGACAAATTGATTATTGGCGGGCGGGAGTTTACTTCACGCCTGATGGTAGGTACCGGCAAGTATGCCAGTTTCGAACAGACCGCCCGGGCGCTGGAAATGTCCGGAGCCGAGATTATTACGGTAGCGGTCCGGCGGGTAAATCTCGATCGCAGCAAAGAGTCGTTGCTCGATTACATTGACCCGAAAAAATACACCCTGCTTCCCAACACTGCCGGGTGCTACACCGCTGATGATGCCGTACGTACCTGCCGCCTGGCCCGAGAAGCCGGCATGTCGGATTTCGTAAAGTTAGAAGTGCTGGGAGATGAAAAAACCCTTTTCCCGGATAACGAAGAGCTGCTTAAAGCCGCAAAAATACTGGTGGCCGAGGGTTTCACTGTACTTCCCTACTGCAGTGATGATGTGATCGTCTGCAAAAAGCTGGAAGACCTGGGGTGCGTGGCTGTTATGCCGTTGGGGGCCCCGATCGGGAGCGGCCTTGGCATTCGTAACCCTTACAATATTCGTATCATCCTTGAAAATGTCAGCGTGCCGGTCATTGTGGATGCGGGGGTCGGCTCGGCATCTGATGCCGCCATCGCAATGGAGTTGGGATGCGCCGGTGTTCTCATGAATACTGCCATTGCCGGAGCGCAAGATCCGATTGCCATGGCGGAGGCAATGAAACTGGCGGTAATCGCCGGTAGGTTGTCTTTCAAGGCTGGCCGGATACCGCGTAAACTCTATGCCAATGCCTCCAGTCCGCTGGATGGCATGATCGGTTAAATACCTCGGCATTGATGCAACCAACTGATATCAGGCTGTATCTGATCACCGATCGGCGCCAGACCGGCAGCAGGCCACTGACAGAAGTAGTGCGTCAGGCGCTGGAGGGGGGAGTTAAAGCCGTCCAGCTGCGGGAGAAGGATCTTTCCAGTGCGGAGTTATACCGGCTGGCAGGGGATTTGCGACGCCTTACCTCTGATTTTGATGCCCGCCTCATCATCAACGACCGACTGGATATCGCTCAGGCGGTGGAGGCCGATGGCGTTCACCTTGGAGTCAACAGCGTCCCGGTGACCATTGTCCGCCGGGTGCTCGGACAGGATAAGATTATCGGTTACTCTGCCCATGCCGTTCATGAGGCCGAACGTGCCCAGGCCGATGGGGCCGATTTCGTCACGTTCAGCCCGGTGTACTACACCCCATCTAAAGCGGCTTACGGCGAGCCGTGTGGTGTCAAAAAACTGGCAGATACTGCCTCTGTGCTGGAAATACCGGTCATTGGCCTGGGAGGGATTTCACAGGCCACCGTCCTCGAAGCCCTGTCTGCCGGCATACAGGGCATTGCTGTTATATCATCCATATTAACCGCAGCCGATCCGCGCCTTGCAGCCGCAACCCTGCTGAAAAAGATTGAAGAGTATGCCCATCGCCCCTGACGAAAGAATCCACCCACAACTTCACATAAACTCCTACGGTCACTATCTGCGCCGTCGCTTCGGCTTCCGCATCAGCAAGGTTAACGTGGATGCCGGCTTCACCTGCCCAAATCGTGATGGCAGCAAGGGGACAGGCGGGTGCATCTACTGCAATAACGTATCATTCTCGCCCAAAGAGACTCAAGCCGTCGTACCGCTTGAGGAACAGATGGCGGCAGGAATTGCCTATCACCGTCTTCGGCTCGGCTCTCAAAAGTTCATCATCTATTTCCAGAAGTACACCAACACGTACGGTTCGGCAGAACTGTTGTCCGACCTGTATCGGCGCGCTTTGAATCATCCGGATGTAATCGGCATTTCGGTCGGAACACGCCCCGATTCCTTGAGCGATGAGGCCCTTGATCTGCTGACGGAGATAGCACGGACAAAATACGTCTGTCTTGAACTGGGATTGCAATCGATGGATGATGCCATTCTGAATCGTATCAACCGTGGGCATACGCTGGAGGATTTTGTACAGACAGCCAACCGCGCTTCTGGTCGGAATTTTGACATCTGCGCCCATCTCATTTATGGCTTTCCGGGAGAGAGCCACACAGAGTTTCTAAAAACCGCCGATCTGATGGCAGCTCTGCCAATCGACTCGCTCAAACTTCACCAACTGCATGCCGTGGCGGGAACCGAGTTGGCTGAGCTTTACCGTCGGGGAGAGTTTGTGCCGCTGACGTTGGAGCAATATATAACAACAGTGGCCGACTTTCTGGAACAGCTCTCACCGGGGATAACCATCCAGCGCCTGTATGGCTCGGCCCCTCTGGAGATAAGCGTTGCCCCGCGGTGGGGACTGAAGAACAATCAGATGTGGTACGCAATTGTCAACGAATTGACAAGACGAGGGAGTTGGCAGGGGTGCCGGTTGGGGGAAAACCAGGGGCTGATATAGTTCATTGAACCTGGCGGCTTAATGACCGGTTGAAATACTGGCCTCCACGGCGAAGCGTTTAATCTTGCGGGTCGTTGTTTTGGGGAACTCGTCTTCGCGGATCGTAAACTTGCGAACCCGCTTGTAATCCGCCAGGCCATTGCAGGCTTTCTGGACTTCAACCCTCAGTAGCGCTTCAACATCCGCCTCGCTCATCGGGCATGTACCGTTCATTCGACATTGGCTGTCGAGCGCTTCCTGCTCGGGATAGATTATCGCGTGAATCTCCTCGGACGTTGTGCCGACCCGGTAGCCATAGACCATTACCTCGGAAATGAATGGGCTTTTCAGAAGCTCGTTTTCCACTTCTTCCGGATACACGTTCTTGCCGTTGGGGGTCACGATCAGGTTTTTGACCCGGCCGCTGATGGTCAGAAATCCGTCCGGGCTGAGAAATCCGAGGTCGCCGGTGCGATACCACCCATCGACGAGCACTTCAGCCGTTGCTTGGGGATTTTTGTAGTACCCCTGCATGACATTAGGCCCTTTTACAATTATCTCTCCCACTCCGTCATCGTTCGGTTCATCAATCCTCACTTCAACACGATCCAGCGGCCGCCCGATCGTGCCCAACCGCTTGGCTCCGGGCTGTTCCGCACTGATTATCGGCGCTGTTTCCGTAATGCCATAGCCCTGATACACCGACAATCCGAATTCCGTCATTCCCCTGGCAATGGCCGGATCAAGCGCCGCCCCGCCACTGATAAAGATGGTGCCGGAACCAAACGCGTGCCGCACTTTCGAGGTCACGATCGACCTCATAACCGGGACAGAAAAAAGCAGCCGTGAAAGTTTTTTTGAAGAAATGTTCTTGGCAATCCGGTCAAGAATCATCCGGTACACGGCCGGGACTGCCAGAAAAAAGGTCGGTTTGACTTCCGCAAGATTCTCCCCCAGTTTCTTCAGTGATTCGCTGAATGAAACCTGCCCCCCCAGCGAGAGCGGCAGCAGGACTCCGCACACTTGCTCAAATACATGGTTTATCGGGAGGAAAGACAATGTGTGGATGCTGTTATCGAGATAAAAATGACGGGCAGCGCCCTTGATATTGGAAACGACATTTACGTGGCTGAGCATGGCGCCCTTGGAGCGCCCGGTGGTCCCGGAGGTGTAAAGAATCACGGCTGTATCGTTATCGCTCCGTGGTTTTACCGGAAGTGGCGCACTGTGGCAGAATGAGTTTAGCGAGAGAAGTTTGCCGTCGCGGTTGAGCTTGCTGCGAAGCCGCTCCACCGGGTCAAAAGGGTCAGCTGGCCCGGTCACGGTCCCTGCCTTGGAACCTGAAGAGCATAACAGCCGGTGTGCCTGACGAGCCAGCACTTCCATTGCCGTGCGCCGGTCCGCTGGCAGATCTACTGCAGCAACCAGATCTCTCCACTCTTCAACCAGAGCGTCAAGCACTTGCACAATCCGGGGGTCTCCACCTGCTGCCGGGGCGGAAGCAAGCGTCACAAGACATTCCAGACCCGGGATATCCGGGAAAACTTCCAGCAGCAGATCAAGACAGGGTGGAGCACTGAACACGATACGGGCATCACAGTCAGCGAGAATATGGCGCAGTTCCGCCGCCTTCAATTCCTTGTCAATGGGGACAACGACTCCACCAGCCTTGAGAATCCCCAGATAGGCTGCCACCCACTCCGGTGATGAAGGCGCCAGCAAGGCCGCGTGGTCTCCAGAATTGAAACCGATTTTGATCATACCGGCAGCAATCCGGTCCGACAGTTCCCACAGCGCGCCATAGGTCATGTGGTGCCAAACCCCGGCACGCTTA
>JABBNX010000140.1 GCA_019352135.1 Pseudomonadota bacterium | reverse complement strand
TTTCCTGTTTACTGCTTACAAGTTACTATTTTCTTTACTTTTGGTGCCCGGGACTAGACTCGAACTAGCACACCCTTGCGAGCACAAGAACCTGAATCTTGCGTGTCTACCAATTCCACCACCCGGGCAATTGAACTGATTTCTTATCATTTCCATTTTTATATTGCAAGCAGAAAAAGACAACTCCCCGCATAAAAGCCCTAAAAACTTGACAAATCAACACCCGTGGTGATATCAGAAGAGTTCACATTTTTAGATATCTATCGGAGGAAACATCATGGAACGTACTTTCGCAATCATCAAACCGGACGCAGTCGAGCGCAAGCTGGCTGGCAAAATCCTGGCACGAATCGAAGAAAAAGGCTTCACCATCGCCGGCATGAAGAAGATCCAGCTGACCAGAAAACAGGCAGAAGGCTTCTACTATGTACACAGTGAGCGCCCCTTTTTCAACGACCTGTGTGCTTTCATGTCCCGCAGCCCGGTGATCGTACTCTGCCTTGAGAAAGAAAATGCCATCGCCGACTGGCGCACCCTGATGGGCGCAACTAATCCTGCCAATGCAGAGCCGGGTACCATCCGTAAGGATTTTGCCGTCAATATCGAGGAAAATTCATCCCACGGTTCTGACGCTCCTGAAACTGCTGCTTTTGAAATCCCGTATTTCTTCAGCGCTCTGGAGCTGGTATAAATAACACGCTGCACATGTAGTCTGTACAGAAAAGGCCCTGCGATTGCGGGGCCTTTTCTGTATCAAAGAGGGAAAATGGCGGTTCAGGCAAAATACGTTTCAAGCGCTGCAACCAGAGCATCCATCGTGTAGGATTGCGGTTCAATATCTACCTTCAGCCCCAGGTCACGACATGTTTTTGATGTTATCGGGCCGATTGACGCAACAGCCACGCCCTTCAGCATATCATGCATCAACTCTTCTCCCAGCATGGCAGCCAGATTTTGCACCGTCGAAGAGGACGTGAATGTGATGCAGTCCACCGAGCGCTTTTCAAGCGCAAAGAGTGTTTCTGGCGGAAGCCTGTCAGGGAAAATATTACGGTACGCGACCGGACTGTCAACATGCGCCCCCAACCGTTTCAGCTCTTGGGGGATAATATCGCGGGCCTTGTCAGCGCGGGGAAAAAGCACCCGGCTGCCCTGCATATCCAGACGGGAGAATTCTTTGACGACCCCCTCGGCCTTATAATCGGTGGGTATCAGATCCGCCTTTACGCCATATGAACGCATTTCGTCGGCGGTCTTCGGCCCGACCACACAAACCCTGCAGCCTGCCACGGCTCTGGCATCAAGCCCGAGCATATCCAGCCGCTGAAAAAAGTACCGCACTGCATTCGCTGATGTCAGGATCAGCCAGTCATACTCAGGCAACTCACGAATGGCGAGATCGAGCAGTTGCCAGCTCTCCGGTTCCACCAGGCGGATGGTAGGGCATTCAAGCACTGATGCGCCGCGCGCCGCCAATTTAGCTGAAAATTCACCGGCCTGTTCTGCGGCACGGGTGACCAGTATCTTTTTCCCGCACAGGGGGCGCGTGTCATACCATTGCAGCTTCTCACGCAGCGAAACAACTTCGCCGACAATTGTAATTGCCGGCGGTTTGAAACCACTTTCTTCGGCCCGATCGGCAATATCAGCCAAGGTGCCGACCAGCACCTGCTGGCAGGCGGTTGTTGCCCAGCGCACCAGGGCCACCGGAGTTTCAGCTGCTCTGCCATGCTCTATCAGGCGCTGCATGTTGCGCCGCAGGGTGGTAATTCCCATATAAAACACCACGGTGCCGCCACCTAATGACAGGCGGTCCCAGTCGATGTTCGATTCAAACTTGTCTTTCCCTTCCTGGCCGGTTACGAACGCGACTGAGGCGGTTATGTCACGATGGGTAAGCGGTATGCCGGAGTATGCGGAAGCCCCGATGGCAGCAGTAACTCCGGGGACAACCTCAAAAGGTATCCCGGCATCACGCAGCGCTTCGCACTCTTCCCCGCCGCGACCAAACACAAAGGGGTCGCCCCCCTTCAGTCGCACGACGATCTTCCCCGCCCCCGCTTTTGCAACCAGGAGGTTATTTATCTCATCCTGTCCCTGATTGTGGCGACCGCCAACCTTGCCGGCATAAATGCGTTCGGCAGTTCCGGGAGCGTGGCAGAGCAGCTGCTCGTTCGCCAGATAATCATAGACCACCACCTCGGCCCGTCGCAAACATTCCACGCCGCGCACCGTAATCAGGGACGGATCACCGGGACCGGCGCCGACCAGATAAACGATGCCGTTATTCACCGATTGACCTCTGGTAAACTTCTTCCAGAATGGCCTTGCCTCCTTCGGCCAGCAACTGATCTGCAAGGCGAATACCCAGTTGTTCACATTCAGCGGTCGGACCGCTGATTTCACCGCGAACGGAGCGCGTGCCATCGACAGCAGCGATGAAACCAACAAGACGCAGTTGGCCACCGCTGACTGTTCCATGTGCCGCTATCGGCACCTGACAGCCACCCTCGCACCGTTTGAGCAGGGCGCGTTCCGCCCGGACCGCGTCGCTCGTATCAGCATGATTGAAGAATGCTATCGTCTCGGTTATGACCGGATCTGCCAGGCGGCATTCGATCCCTAACGCACCCTGGCCGATGGCCGGAATGGAGACGTCAACGTCCAGGTATTCGCCGACACTGTCAGTGAAACCAAGGCGTTTCAGGCCGGCGGCAGCCAAAATAACGGCATCCAGGTTGTCTTCGGTAAGTTTTCTGATCCGGGTCTCTACGTTGCCGCGAATAATAACCATCTGCAGATCGGGGCGTATTTTCAGAAGCTGCGCCTGCCGACGGAGTGCGCTTGTGCCGATGCGGGCTCCCTGCGGGAGTTCTGCAAACTTCAGGTTCCGGGAGATGACGGCATCGCGCGGGTCTTCGCGCTCGGTAATGCAGTGCAGTCCCAATCCTTCCGGGAAATCGGTCGGCACGTCCTTCATGCTATGGACGGCAATGTCGATCTCGCCTCGCAGCATGGCTTCCTCGATCTCCTTGACGAACAGACCTTTGCCCCCAACCTGCGCCAATGGGACATCGAGGATCTTGTCACCAATCGTCTTGATCTTGGTTAACGTGACTTCCATACCCGGATACCGCTTCTCAAGTTCGGATTTTACCCAGTTCGCCTGCCAGAGGGCCAGTTGGCTGGCACGGGTTCCAATGCGTAGTTGCGTGGGGGGCATAATTTTCTCCAGTAATGTGTATTTGATCCTAACCTTTATTCATTCAAGGACCACCGGCAGACGCTCTGTGAGCCTGATCTCTTCCGGCGTTACCAGCGCCCGGTAGGCCAGCACCTCCACTCCGTTTTCCACCGCCTGTCGCAGCAGCCGTCCATACTCCGGGTCAATCAGGTCGGCCGGAGAAACCGAGGCGCAATCGCCGCGCTGAACAGTGAAAAATAGTACGCCGCGGTCGCCTTCGCGCACCACCCTCATCAGCTCCTGCAGGTGCTTTTGCCCCCGCGTGGTGACGGCATCCGGAAACAGCGCCCGATCACGATCTGCCAGCGTGACGTTTTTCACTTCAACAAAACACCGCCCGGCCGGGCCTTCCAGCAATAGGTCGATGCGGCTATGCTCGCCATAGGGGACTTCGGGGCGAATTGCCGCATATCCCTGCAACTCACCAACCGTGCCATCTTCAATCGCCTCATGCACCAGCCGGTTGGGCAACCCGGTATTGATGCCCACCCAGAAACCGTCAGCTTCCACCAGTTCCCACCCAAGGGGAAACTTCCTCCCCGGATTGGAACTGCGGGAAAGAAGCACCCGGCTGCCAGGAACGGCACATCCTTTCATACTGCCCGAGTTCGGGCAGTGAACGGTGACGATACCGCCATCCGCAAGGACGACGTCCGCCAGAAACCGCTTGTAACGTTTGATCAGAGTACCGGCAATCAGCGGCGACAGACGCACTATTCTTCCAGCTCCAGCTCTTCATCATCGCGCTGCAGGGCTTCCAGCTCAAACATCTGACGCAGCGCATCGATATACAAATCAACCCGTCCGCCCTGGCCGGCCTGTTTCAGTGCCGAGGTGGGAGCGTGGAGCAGTTTGTTCATCATGGCCATCGTGAGCGCTTCCAGCCGCTTTTCGGCGTCAGGCGGCAATTCCTTCCAGCCGGCGATGGTCTTATCCAGCTCGGATCTCCGGATTTCGTCAAACCGGTTTCTCAGGGCAACGATGGTCGGCGTCACTTCCAGTGTCGAAAGCCATTTGTGAAATTGGCCGATCTCCTGGTTGATAATCTCCTCGGCTTTTTCAGCCTCCAGACTGCGCTGGGCGAGATTTGCCTGAATTATCTCCTGAAGATGGTCAACCGTAAAGAGATAGGCGTTTTCAATCCCGTCAACCTTGGGGTCAATGTCACGGGGCACGGCAATGTCGATGAAGAAAACCGGCTTGAATCTACGCCGCTTGAGAACATCTTTTACGTCTTGCGGGCCAATGATGCAGTGCGGGGCACCGGTAGATGAAAGGACAATGTCGGCATGGTGAAGGTGCTCGAAGAGCGCCTCGAAAGGCACCGCCACACCACCGAATTCTTCAGCCAGCTTTTCTGCGCGCTCAAAGGTGCGATTGGTGACCATAACCCCTTTGGCGCCGCTGTTGAGAAAGTGCTTGGCAGCCAGTTCGCACATTTCCCCGGCACCAATCAGCATGACCGTCTTGTCGGAAAGGTCGCCCAATATTTTTTTAGCCAGTTCAACAGCAGCAAATGCTACCGAAACAGCAGAAGAAGCTATTTTGGTTTCAGTTCGTACCCGCTTGGCTACTGAAAATGCCTTGTGAAGAAAACGATTGAGGATAATTCCGGAAGATTTGAATTCAGCGGCGTAGCCGTAGGAGGTTTTGATCTGCCCCAGGATCTGGGGTTCGCCAATGACCATTGAATCCAGGCTGGAAGCAACCCGGAAAACGTGACGGATGGCGGCCTCGGCATGGAGGCTGTACAGATGCGGCTCAAGTATTTCAAATTGCAGATGATGATAATCGGCTATAAACCGTTTGATGCGGGCTATGCCGCCGGCAATATCACGGGTCGTGGCATAAATCTCGACCCTGTTGCAGGTAGAGACAATTATCCCCTCGGTAATGCCCTCAAGCTTGACCAGTTCGCCTAGCGGTTTTTCGATACAGTTGGGCGAAAAAGCCACTTTTTCACGAATCTCAACTGCAGCAGTTTTGTAAGAGAGGCCGACAACAATGATATTCATGATTGAGAACAGTCCGGAATATTAAATAAAATGCTGGAAGCAGAGCTACCAGGTAATACTGTGCTTCATGGCAAAAAAGGTGAACAGCACAACAACGAAACCGAGAATCGCAAGGATGGCCGCCCGCTTTCCCCTCCAGCCTATGGTGAGGCGACCATGCAGAAGCGCCGCATAAATGAGCCAGATGATCAGCGACCAGGTCTGTTTGGGGTCCCATATCCAGTAGCTCCCCATAGCCTGCTCGGACCAGATGGAACCGGATATTATGGCGATCGTTAATAGCGGGAAGCCAACGGTCAGGCAGCGATAACTTATCTCATCCATTATTTCCAGAGAAGGGAGTTTCTGGAAAAGTGCCCCGAACTGCTTGGTTTTGAGAAAATAATTCTGAATCAGGTACATCACGGCAACACCGGCGGCAATGGTAAAACAGGCATAGCTGATAAAAGCCAGCATTGCATGGAACCAGAACCAGTTACTCTGCAAGATCGGATGAAGCTGGCGCACCTCTCCATGGAGAGAACTTGAGGCCGCCAGCATCATAAGTGCAACAGGGGTAACAAAAGAGCCGAGCGTCGTTACTTTATATCTGCGCTCGAAAAAAAGAAAGCCGCCAACAATGGCAAGGCTGAAAAACGACAACGATTCCTGCATGTTTGTAAGAGGCAGATATTTCAACTTGCTGGCCAGGTGTATTGTCGAAAGGAGGTGTGCAATAAAGCCGGCAGTCAGTAAACGACTGGCCCACCGTGTCAGCAGCGGTGATGTCCGCACCAGGCAGACAAGATAGACAGCGGTAGCACAGCCATACAAAGCGGCAGTCAGAAAGAAAAACATGTGTGTCATGGCAATAATTCCTTGCATTCAGCGATCTCGGCGAGCAAACGCCTGGCAAGCGAGCGTAAAACTTTTACATTGTATGTACTTGAACTCCCGTTCGTCAATAGCTTTTCTCGTTCTTTAGCCAACGTATCAAGGATAGTTCCATATTCATGCCCGATATGCTCGGCAATACTGTCCCGCACATCCGCGGCAAATGTCGGGCAGATACCACCGGTAGAAACCGCTATTTCAAGATTGCCGCGCCTCACCACGGCCGGAAAAGCGCAGTCCCCCTCTGCCGTATTACCGGCATTGGTGACGAGAATCGCCCGCTCGTGCGCATCAACAGAAATCTGCTCATTCACCACGTCATCGCCGGTTGCAGCGATCACAATGAAGGCATTTTCCAGGTCTGCAACCGTGTAGCTGCCGAATCTTACGGTAATCGCGCCGGAATCTTTCATGGCAGCAATGTCGGGGCTGATATCCATGGCCACGAGCCTGACAGAAGCGCCTGCCGCCAGCAGGGCACGGAGTTTGCGAAGAGCAACCGTGCCGCCACCGATAATAACAGCCAGTTTGCCCTGCATTCGTATATTCAGCGCCAGCGTGGACATGCCTGTTTCTCCATGAATGGCATCATACTCTCCCCGTGATTGCATTTCAACGATATGAACAGATGTATAGAGAGGCGCGCCGAGTTTGCTCTTGATTTTTTCACTGACTGGTATATCATTCTGAAAAGTTATTTTGTACACAAAGGAGAATTACAGATGGCCAGTGATAACGTCCTCGCATTTACTGATGCAAATTTTGACCGCGAAGTGTTGCAGTCCGACGTCCCGGTGCTCGTTGATTTTTGGGCAACGTGGTGTGCACCCTGTAAAGCGATTGCACCTTTAATTGATACCGTTGCCGATGAAAATGCCGGAAAAGTAAAAATTGGCAAGGTGAATGTCGATGAGAATCAGGCTACACCCGGAAAGTATGGTGTGCGTGGCATCCCGACCATAATTTTATTCAAGAATGGCGTCATAGTTGATCAGGTTGTCGGGGCGGTGCCGAAATCACAACTTGACGCACTGATAGCCAAAGCACTCTAGTATCAATGAACTTTTCATCTTCCATCAAAATCATGCTGGTCACAATTGCCGCATCATTCCTGGCCGTAACCGGTCGGGCTGATGCGGCTCCGCGCTCGGGCCAGGCCTCTCCGAACTTTCAGGTCGTTTCCACCACCGGGCAGAAGATATCCCAGGAAAATTATCGTGGTTATGTGCTGATACTTGATTTTTTTGCCACGTGGTGCCCGCCATGCCGCCAGTCGATCCCCCATCTTGTCGAGTTGAACCGGAAATATGGCAAGCAAGGGCTCCAGGTCCTTGGCTTGAGTGTTGATGAAGACGGGAATGATGTGATCAAATCGTTTGCGGATGAGTTCCGGGTCAATTATCCGCTGGCTTTGGCAGGAGATTCGGTCACAACCGATTTTGGCGTCCGGTCAGTACCGGTCATGTACCTGATCGATAAAAAAGGCAAAATTGCTGAAATGTATCGCGGCTATTCCGATGATATGCCTCGCGCGATTGAGCAGGCGATCAAGCGCCTGCTGGCAGAGAAATAAATTCTTTCGGGTATACCACCTGTATCAGGCATAACCCACAGGCCGGAGCGGTACTGCCGGCCTCTTTTCTATCCCCCCTCTGCAACAGCCTGTCAATATCCGCCGGCGTAAAGCGTCCTTTCCCTATGTCAACAAGTGTGCCGACCATGACGCGCACCATATTTTTAAGAAACCCGCCACCGGTAACGTCAATGGTAATACGGGCACCCTCCCGGAGTATCTGAACAGCGTCTATCCGTCTGACCGTGGTCTTGGCCACGCAGTTGGAGGCACGGAATGCGGCAAAATCATGTCTGCCGACAAAACGGCCGGCAGCCTCTTCCATTGCGACAAGATTAAGAGGTTCCCGCACCTGCCAGCTGTATAGCCTGTCTAATGGCGATCGGACCGATGAATTTATGATCGTATAGCGGTACTGCTTGGCATATGCCATGGTAATCGGCTTGAACCCCTCCGGAACAATACGGGCGCTCTGGATGGCAACATCAGCGGGAAGAAAGCGGTTAGCGCCCTCCACAAAAGCCCGCAACGGAAGGTCTCGCTCCGTCGTAAACGAAGCCGCCATGGCACGGGCATGCACTCCGGCATCGGTCCGTCCGGATGAACGCACCTGCACGCGCTCCTTCAACAACTGTTCAAACGCATCTTCAACGACCTGCTGCACCGCAAGGCCGTTTGGCTGCACCTGCCACCCCGAATAGTTCGTGCCGTCGTAGGCGATTGTCACCAGGATAGTTGGCACGTTAGTGACCGGACTTTTCTGCGGTCTGGCTGATAAGTTTATCCAGCTCAGACGAATCCAGATGATATGCTTTGCGGCAGAATTCGCACGTCACTTCGGCACCATTCTCCTGTAACTGCATATCCTGCAACTCCTCACGTCCCAACGTAAGAAGGGCCTGTTCAACTTTTTCCAATCCACAGCCGCAGCGGAAGAAGATGTCATGAGATTCAAGGATAGTATAGGGTATGTCGCCGAAAAGCTCTCCAATAACCGCTTCTGCCCCACCCTTTTCAATCAGGTCGGACAATGCCGGCAATCCTGCAATCCGCGCCATGATTTTTTCTATTTCACCCTCGTCTGCCTTTGGCAGCGCCTGCACGAGAAAACCGCCGCAGGTGGCCACCTGCCCGTCTTCACCAAGAGTTGCCCCCAATCCGACCGCCGAAGGGGTCTGTTCGGAGTCGGCCAGGTAATATGCCAGATCCTCGCCGACCTCACTACTGACCAGCTGCACGACACCCTGATACGGCTGCCCGCCTGCGCCAAGATCCTTGGAAACCGTTAGAAAACCAGCTTTGCCGATCAGTCCCGCCACATTCCACTTTCCATTCAGCGCTTCGATATCGGCAGCAGGATTCCCGACACAGCCGCGAACCGCCCCGTCACTATCCGCTTCAATTATCATCTTGCGTAGCGGCCCATTCCCCTCAAACTTGAGAGCAGTCCGTTGACCGGTCTTGAGAAGAGCGCCCATCAACGCACCGCCCGCGAGCCCCCGGGAAAGCGCGATACTTGCTGTTGCCGAAGCCTGTTGAAGAGTACAAATCTCACGCGCCAGCGACCCGGCAGTACACGCCAGCACCCTGATACCACCTGAAAGGCATAATGCCCGAACGATCTGATCAGCCATAATGATACGGAACCCCTTTAAAAAAGTCATATTGCTGCTTGCAGCCTATTTACTCCACGTCACCCGGAATCAGCCGTAATACTGCCGATACCAATCGACAAATCGTGCAATACCGTCTTCGATACTTGTGTCGGGCCTGAACCCGACAGCAGCCGCTAAATCTGAAACATCGGCATACGTTATACGTACTTCGCCCGGTTGGATAGGAAGAAGATTTTTTTCTG
>JABBNX010000139.1 GCA_019352135.1 Pseudomonadota bacterium | reverse complement strand
GAAGAGCTTACCGGTCTGGAATCACGCCTCACGATTCTGGGGTATCTGCAACGCGGGGGAACGCCTTCGGCAGGGGACCGTTTGCTGGCTACCCGCCTCGGAACCGCGTGCGCCGACCTCATCAATGGTGGCGTTTTCGGTGTTATGGTTGCGGCACGCGGCGATGGTGTTGAGCCGGTAGCGCTCAAGGACGTCGTCGGTAAGCGGAGGACGGTGCCGCTTGATCATTGCTGGATAGACAGCGCCCGCAGTGTGCATACCTGTTTTGGCGATTGATCTCAAAATAGTGGGTAACCGCATGTCGAATGTTGTAAGAGGGACGCGTGGCGGCGCTAAATTCGTATCAAGCGCTTGCGATTAAGCGGAAACAATGTAGTATTGATACACCAATCTATCTTCAACAGGGAGTTTTCGGTGCCGGAACTGGAAAATAACACGTTGTATACCACATCTTTGGATAACGCCGGCAGCAGTTCGCTTCCCGCTGATGTTAATGACAGTACCAATCCAAAATTACCTGAATCAAATGCAGTCAAACCGAAGAACGGCAAGCCCAAAAGCCCGAAACTGAAGGTTGTCAAACAGAAAGTCGCCAAGTTGAAACCGGGTACCCGAGTAAAGAATACCGCATCAAAAGCCTCGAAACGGGTGTCTGTCAAAGCGAAGGCCGCTGCTAAAGCAAAAGGCGATAATCCTTCCCAGGAAGCGGCACCGTTTGATCTGCACGACAGCCAGTGGTTTTTGAACCGGGAACTGACCTGGTTGTCGTTCAATCGCCGTGTGTTGCACGAAGCTGATGACGAGCGTACGCCACTGCTGGAGCGGCTGAAATTTATTGCCATCGTCAGCGGCAATCTGGACGAGTTCTTTATGAAGCGGATCGGCGGTCTCAAACAGCAGATCGGGGCCGGAATGCGGGAGTTGACGCTCGATGGCCGTACGGCACGCCAGCAGGTGACCGAGTGTTATGCGGAAATTCGTGAACTGGAAGCCCATAAGGAACGATCGTTTCAGGAGATCTGCGTCCATCTGGAAGAAAAAAATATCCTGATCGAGAGCTATGATGAGTTGACCTCCAAGGAAAAAACACTGCTGAAAGAGTTTTACTATACAAACATTTTTCCGCTTCTGACGCCGCAATCAATTGATCCGGCCCACCCCTTTCCCTTTATCTCGAATCTGTCGCTCAATCTGCTGGTGTCACTGCGCTACCCGAGGGCCAAAGAGGATTCACTGGTCCGGATCAAGGTGCCGGTTGACGCCGGTACTCCCCGCTTTATCAGGGTTGGCAAGGGGGAACATTTTATCCGGCTCGAAGAGGTCATGATGAACAACCTGGGCATGCTTTTCCCGGGTATGGAGGTCGTGACGTGCGAACTTTTCCGGGTTACCAGGAACGCCAATACCGAGAAGGATGAAGATGAGGCTGATGATTTGATGGAGATGATTGAATCGGAGCTGAAGGAACGTAAATTTGCCCCGATTGTGCGGCTGGAAATCGGCGTCGGTATGGATCCGGTGCATCGCGGCCGTTTGGCGGCAGAACTTGAACTGGATGAGGCAACTGATGTTTTTGAAGCTCCCGGTCTGCTCGCAATGAGCGACCTGTTTGAATTGACCCAACTGGATTTTCCCCGGCTGCATGACACTCCTCACCATCCGATAGATCATCCCCAGCTGCAGACGACGCGTAATATTTTTCATATTATCCGCGATGCTGGCGCGATTCTGCTGCAGCACCCCTATGAATCCTTTTCAACGTCGGTCGAGCGCTTTTTGCGCGAGGCGGCGACCGATCCCAAGGTCCGCGGAATCAAGATGACGCTCTATCGCACCTCCCGCAAGAGCCGGATCATCGATGCCCTGATTCTGGCTGCTCATAACGGCAAGCAGGTCGCCGTTGTTGTCGAGTTGAAAGCCCGTTTTGACGAGGCAACCAATATCAGTCTGGCAGAGCGGATGGAAGAGGCGGGGGTACATGTCACGTACGGTGTTGTCGGGTTGAAGACTCACTGCAAGGTCGTCATGGTTGTGCGCCAGGACTATAACGGTCTGCGGCGCTATTTGCACATCGGGACCGGGAATTATCATGCCGGTACCGCCCGGTTGTACAGTGACGTCGGTTTGTTAACCTGCGATCAGGTCATTGCCGAAGATGTCACCGAGCTGTTCAATTTTCTCACGACCGGATTCATGCTCAAGCGTAAGTATTCAAAACTTGCCGTTGCTCCGAGGATGTTGAAAAAAGCCCTGCTTGATAAAATAGAACGCGAGATAGCTCTTCATCGGGCTGCCGGTGGCGGGCTGATTCAATTCAAAATAAACGCTCTTGAGGATGGTGATGTTGTACGGGCATTGTACCGGGCCTCAATGGCCGGAGTCAAAATCGATCTGATAGTCCGTGACACCTGTCGATTGCGTCCGGGGATACCGGGACTTTCCGAAAATATCCGGGTGGTCAGTGTCGTGGGAAGGTTTTTGGAACACGCCCGCATCTACTATTTCCGCAATGGCGGCGCCGAAGAATATTATATCGCTTCCGCGGATGCGATGAAGCGCAACCTGGAGGCCCGGGTTGAGATCATGTGCCCGGTGGAGCCCCCTGATCTGGCCCGGGAGCTCCGTACGGTTTTTGAAACATATCTGGCGGACCAGCGCTCAGCGTGGGACATGCAGCCGGATGGTACCTACATCCAGCGCACTCCTGGCGATGAACCGGGTGAAGGAAGCCATCACCTGTTGATTGCGCGGGCTGAAAAGCGGATTAAAGAACATCTCAAGAAGAAAAAGATTAAAAAAACGGAAAAATAGGGCGTCCTGCTATTGAAAACAGGATGTATTTATATAAACTATTAATGAATGTCGCTACAGGGTGTATCAAATAACTATTGCAATAGAACTGTTTTATATTTAGAATCTTATGCGATTGTTAATCATTCTGTGTTGAATAGTCATTCATGTGTGTTACATCGGCAAAAACTTCTGAAAGGGGGTTGGTATGAGTACACAAAAAGGTCGTGATGTCTCTGGAAAAACAGAACAGGGTTTAGAAGAACGGGAATACTCTGTCGGTGAGATTCTTAAGCAGCGCGGGGTCTCCCGGCGTGATTTCCTCAAGTTCTGTACTGCGATGACCGCGGCACTGTCGCTGCCGGCGACGTTTGCTCCAACTATTGCCCAGGCTCTGGATGAGGTCAAACGCCCGACACTGGTCTGGCTGGAATTCCAGGATTGCGCCGGTGATACCGAGGCCTTGCTGCGGGCCGCCAACCCGACCGTCAGTGAAATTATCCTCGATATACTGTCGGTAGACTATCATGAGACGATTATGGCTGCTGCCGGGCATCAGGCCGAGGAAGCGTTGGAAAATGCCATTACCAAGTACAAAGGTAAATACCTCTGCGTCGTTGAAGGCTCCATCTCCATGAAGGATGGCGGTGTGTATGGCTGCACGAGTGGCAAGACGCATCTGGAAACCGCCCGCCGGGTATGCGGCGGAGCCCTGGCAACCATTGCGATTGGGACCTGTGCTTCCTATGGCGGCATTCCTGCCGCTATGCCGAATCCGACCGGCGCTGTCGGGGTTCAGGAGGCCGTTTCCGGTGCTACTGTCATCAATCTGCCCGGCTGCCCGTGCAACGCAGATAACCTGACTGCTACCGTCGTCTATTATCTGGTATTCGGCAAAATTCCCGAGATGGACAGCAAGGGACGTCCGCTGTTTGCCTATGGCAAGCGGATTCATGACAACTGCGAACGGCGTCCCCACTTTGATGCCGGACAATATGTTGAGCATTGGGGGGATGATGCTCATCGCAAAGGGTTCTGTCTTTACAAAATGGGGTGCAAGGGACCGGCGACATTCCACAACTGCCCGACGCAGCGGTACAATGAGAAAACCAGCTGGCCGGTCGCTTCCGGTCACGGCTGTGTCGGCTGCTCGGAACCGCACTTCTGGGATACCATGTCACCAATGTACCGGCGTCTGCCCAATGTTCCCGGTTTTGGTATCGAGGCGACCGCCGACAAGATCGGTCTTGGCCTGGTGGCGGGTGTCGGAGCGGCCTTTGCTGTCCACGGTGTGATGAATGCGCTGCGTAAAGATAAAGACCCTAATGAAACCAAGGAGGGATAAATTATGGCCAGGATTGTTGTAGATCCGATCACCAGAATTGAAGGGCATCTCCGTATTGAAGCCGAAATTGAAGGGGGCTTCATAAAAGACGCCTGGAGTTCATCCACCATGTTTCGCGGCATTGAAAAAATCCTCCGCGGTCGCGATCCCCGTGATGCCTGGTACTGGACCCAGCGTTTTTGTGGTGTCTGCACCACCGTTCATTCGATAGCTTCCATCCGGGCAGTTGAAGATGCTCTCAAAATCAAGATCCCGCCAAATGCCCAGCTGATCCGCAATATCATCATCGGTATTCAGAATGTTCAGGATCACGTCATTCACTTTTACCATCTGCACGCCCTCGACTGGGTTGATATTACGTCCGGCCTGAAAGCCGACCCGGCCAAAACAGCGGCCCTGGCAGCGTCACTTTCAGATTGGCCGAACAACTCGGCCACCTATTTCAAAGAGGTTCAGGACAAAATAGCGGCTTTTGTTGCGTCCGGCCGCCTGGGGCCATTTGCCAATGCCTACTGGGGGCATCCCGCCTACAAGCTGCCGCCTGAAGCAAATCTTATGGCAACAGCCCATTATCTTGAAGCGCTTGAGTGGCAAAAGGATATCATCAAGATTCACGCCATTCTGGGGAGTAAGAATCCGCATCCTCAGACGTTCCTCGTGGGTGGCATGGCGATTCCGATCGATCCGGATTCACAAAATGCCCTTAATGCCGATAAACTGATTGAAATAAAGCGCCTGCTGAAAAAGGCTCAGGATTTCGTCGAAAAAGTGTACATCCCCGATTTGCTGGCAGTCGCCTCATTCTATAAGGAATGGGCTGGCATTGGCGGAGGAGTCGGCAACTATCTGTCCTATGGTGAATTTCCGGATGCCAACGGTACCCTGTGGTTCCCTGCCGGAGCAATTCTGAACAAGGATCTCTCCAAGGTTATCCCGGTCGATCAGGGCAAGATAGCCGAGTACGTCGATCACTCCTGGTTTGAAAACAGCGCCGGTACCGGCAAGGGTCTGCATCCGTACGATGGCGAGACCGATGTACTCTATACCGGGCCAAAACCGCCGTATGAAAATCTTGATATCGATGCGAAGTATTCATTCGTGAAGTCGCCCCGGTATGAAGAAAAAGCGATGGAGGTAGGTCCTCTTGCCCGAATTCTGGTGGCGTATGCGTCCGGACACAAGGAGACCAAGGCGGCTGTGGATATGGTGCTCGGCAAGCTTGGGGTCGGTGCTCCGGCACTCTTCTCGACGCTTGGCCGTACTGCTGCCCGGGGTGTTGACTGCCTGCTGATTGTCCAGCAAACTCCCAAGTGGCTGGATGAGCTGATCGGCAATATTTCCAAGGGCGATTATCGTATTCACAACAATGAAAGCTGGGATCCCGCCAGTTGGCCGGATGAAGCCAAGGGGTACGGTTTCCACGAGGCTCCCCGCGGTGCGCTTGGCCACTGGATCAAGATCAAGAATAAAACAATTCTTAATTACCAGGCGGTTGTCCCTTCAACGTGGAACGCATCGCCGCGAGATGCCAAAGGTCAGCGCGGGCCGTATGAAGCGGCACTGGTGGGAACGCCGGTTGCTGATCCGAACAAGCCGCTCGAAATCCTGCGAACAATTCATTCCTTTGATCCCTGCCTTGCCTGCGCAGTTCATGTGATGGATGTTGACGGCAACGAAGTTGTCACGGTGAAGGTGTCATAGGGAGGAGGCCATTATGCCGAAAACGCCAAAATATAAGCATTATATCTGGGAATTGCCGGTGCGCTGCAGCCACTGGATCAACGTGCTGTCGATCACGATTCTGGCAATAACCGGCTTCTTCATCGGATCTCCCTACAACTCCGGCGGATCGGCTTCCGACTTCAGTATGGGATGGATCCGTTTCGTTCATTTTACTGCGGCCTACGTTTTTGTGGTTAGCGTCGCTTCCCGCGTCATCTGGTCGCTGATGGGCAACAAGTACGCCAGTTGGCGCGAGTTCTTTCCGTTTCTTACCTCAACCGGACGCAAAAAAATGGTCAAGATGCTCCGGTACTACATGTTTTTAGAAAAAAAGGTGCCGGAAACCTATGGCCATAACCCGATGGCCACCACCGCCTATATTGTACTGTTCGGTCTGTACGTAATGATGATCCTGACCGGTTTTGCACTGTACGCCCAGCACGCGCCTGGCGGTTTGATGTATAAATCGCTCGGCTTCATGTACATGCTTTTTAGCAGCCAAGGGATGCGTCTTGCTCATCATCTTGGTCTGTGGGTTATCGCGGGTTTTATCATTAATCATGTGTATAGCGCCGTACTTATGGATATTAAGGAACACGATGGCGAAATATCCAGCATTTTCAGTGGGTTCAAGTACCGCATCAATAAGCCGGAGTAGGGGTTTTAGCACAGTTTTATTCCGGGGCGCACACTGATGTGCTCCCCTTTTTTTTTGGTGGTGATGGGAAAATGCGATTGTTAATGCCCCATGCCGCCACCTTCTGAGTGCGATGTACGCTTAAGCAGGAACAGCAGCGGGATGATGATAAGGAAGGCCAGGCCGATGACGAAGAAGATGCGGTTGAAGGCCAGCGCGCCCACCTGTCGGTGAACGGCCCCATACATCATGCCGAGCGCAGTGGTGCCGGCTTGGGAGGCGGGGATACCCTTGGCAATCAGTGCTTGCTTCAAGCTTTCAACACGGGTCTGCCAGATCGGATTGTATGGATTGATATTGGCGACAAGACTGGTCTGGTAAAATTGCTGGTAGCGCGCCAGCAGGGTAGCGGCCATGGCGATGCCGACGCTGCCGCCAATGTTGCGCAACAGGTTGAACATTCCGGTAGCATTGCCCATCTCCGTTCGGGAAATTGTGGCGAGAGTAACGGTTGTCAGTGGTACGAAGATCATTGCCAGGCCGAAGCCGAGGACAATTCGGGGCCAGGTGTAGTCCCAAAAAGCTCCCTGCAGGTTAAGCCCCTGCATGATAAACATGGACGTTGCTCCGAGCAGCAGCCCGATAAAGACAATTTTCCGACCGTCTCTTTTGGCCAGTGCCGCCCCGACCAGCGGCATGGTGATGAGCGTTGCAATTCCGCCCGGTGCCATTACCATGCCGGCATCGGTGGCCGAATAGCCCATCAGGGTCTGCAGAAACAGCGGTATCAGCATGATGGAGCTGTAGAGGGCAAAACCGACCACAAACATGATCAGGTTGCCGGCCGAGAACGACACGTTTTTAAACAGGCGCAGGTTGATGATCGGATGTTCATGGGTCAGTTCGACCCAGATAAGCGCTGTCAGAGAAACTATGGTAATGATACTGAATGTGATGATAAATGCCGAGTTGAACCAGTCCTCCTGCTGTCCCTTGTCCAGCACGATTTGTAGCGATCCCATACTCGAAACGAGCAAAAAAAGCCCCCAGTAATCAATCTTGATCGCCTCAGCTTTCCGGCGCAGATAATCCGGGTCAAAAATGAAGAAGGCGCACATGATCATTGCAACAATGCCGATCGGGAGATTGATATAAAAAATCCAGCGCCAGTTCATGTTGTCGGTGATCCATCCGCCCAGAGCAGGCCCGACGATCGGGCCGAACATGGCCCCAACTCCGAAAATGGCCATGGCCATGCCGCGCTGGTTAGGCGGAAATGTTTCCATCAGAATTGCCTGGCTGATCGGGATGAGAGCGCCGCCAGCCGCTCCCTGCAGTACCCGGAATAATATCAGTGACGCCAGATTGGGAGCCGCACCGCACATGAGCGACGCCAGCGTGAAGAGCACGATGCAGGTCATCAGGAACCGCTTGCGGCCGAAAACGCGTGACAGCCAGCCGGTCATCGGTAGTACCACGGCGTTGGCAACAAGATATGAGGTCAGAACCCAGGTAACCTCATCCGTTCCCGCATTGAGGGCCCCCTGCATGTGCGGCAGGGCCACATTGGCGACCGAGGTGTCGATGATTTCCATGATGGCCGGCAGCATGACGGTGACGGTAATCAGCCACTTGTTTATGGTTTTTTCGTCGCTCATTTAAAGGGGTTCAGTTCCCTGAAGACGTCACCTGCGGTTCTACCGGTAAGGACAACCGGTATGACACTCATGCCGACCCGCAACAATTGTTCCGGGTCGGAATTTTTATCGATAGTGATCTTGACCGGGACACGTTGGACGACTTTTACATAGTTTCCAGTGGCATTCTCGGGTGGCAGCAGGGAAAAAGCCGCTCCGGTGCCTGCCATGATGCTGTCTAGCGTGCCGCTGAATTTTTTGCCCGGATAGGCGTCGACGGAAAACTCTACTTTTTGTCCCGGTTTCAGATTTGTAATCTGGCGCTCCTTGTAATTGGCCGTGATCCAGGCATCCTGCAGTGGTACAAGAGCCATCAGCGGCTGCCCTGCCTGGATGTTGACACCAGCTTCTACCGATTTGCGGGTGATATAGCCATCACGGGGAGCATAGACTTTCGTGTACGAGAGCTGCAGTTGAGCTTCGTCCAGTTGTGCTTTGCGCTGCAGTATCTTGGCCTTGCCGCCGGACTTGACGACCAGCCCGGCTTCAAACTGCGCTCGTTTGAGCGCTTCATCAGCTTCTTTCAGTTGCGCTTCGCTGACACGTCGTGCCGTCATCAGGCGGTCCAGCTGCTCCTTTGGCAGCACATCGCGACGGAACAGTTTCTCGGCACGCTTCTGATCCACCACCGCTTGATCGAAACGGGCTTTGGCCGATTGCAGTGCCGCACGAGCCCCCTCTACCTTCAACTGTTCGCCGCCGGTTTCGTTTTCGGCTATGCCGACTCCGGCCGTCGCTTGTGCAATATGAAGTTTATAATCGCGCGGGTCGATTTCAAACAGCAGGTCACCCTGCTTGACAAGCTGGTTGTCGTTGACCAGCACCCGCGCTACCGTACCGGAAACCTTGGCTGACACCGGAACAATGCGGGCTTCTATAAAGGCATTATCCGTCTCGATGTTGGTCCGGGAGGAGACGAACAATCTCAGGCCGTAAAATCCCGCCACGACAATGACCGCCAGCAAAATGATCACTGCCCTTGTTTTTTTGCGGCCCGGTTTTGCTTCTACAGTGGCGCGCGCCGGTTCTGATTCAGCTGTTACCTGCTCTTCTTGTGCTGCTGGTGCACTATCTTCTGCCATATATCCTCCGGAATTTTCTTTTAGGTGGTGTTTATAGTTCTCCACGTGCATTCTGCAGGCGGGCCGTGGCGGTCTGATAGTCATAGAGCGCCCGGTAGTAGTCGGTTTTGGTCTGCGTGACCAGGGTCTGGGCATCCAATACTTCCGAGGCAATTCCGACCCGCGCCTGGTAGCGCTCTTCGTTGATGCGCTGATTTTCTTCACTCTGCTTTATTGCCGCTTTGGTTACGCTGATCCGTTCCTGGGCAACATTCGCATCATTGCGGGCGGTGGCAATCTCAAGTCGTGCGCGCTGCTCCGTCAGCCGGAGGGCGTCCTGCTGCTGGGAACGCTTTTTAACCGCCCGGTCGTGGACCGCCTGCGCGGCGTAGCCGTCGAACAGGTTGATGCGAATGCCCACTGTTGCCGAGTAGATTGCCTGCTCACGCACCT
>JABBNX010000138.1 GCA_019352135.1 Pseudomonadota bacterium | reverse complement strand
GCCTGTGCGGCAGTGAACTTTTCACTTCATTGGCAGTGTCAAGCAGCGCCTTTTCTGAGCTGCCTGTGCGGCAGTGAACTTAAACTCGCTTACAATAGGCATTTACCATTTATTTCTGAGCTGCCTGTGCGGCAGTGAACATTTGGACAATTGACGTAACTCTCTGATGTTTTGAATAAATTAATGACTTATATTGATTTACCCTTTTATCTGGCCCACAAAATAAACATCTAAATATTGAATAGTTACGAATCACTAAAAAAAGAGGGTCAAAACCAGGGGATGGTGGCCGTATCACTTAACCCGTAGGCAGAAAAGTTACCCTTCACTGACGCATCCAATAATTTGCCATGCTGGATAAAAAGGCGAAAGGCTTGCCCGGATGAGTTGCTTTTGAGCTGAACAAAAGGCAGTTTGAGCTGCTGTTCCTTACCGGCGTTCATCCTTGCCTCGGCCTCCTCGGCGGTCAGCCAACCTTTCTTGACAGAGCGGCGATACATCCGCTCAACACTACTTTTTGCCTGCACACGCTTCACAACCCTATGTTTACAATTGCCCGGCACCACTGTTATCGCCGTGACGTGAGTATAATCGGTCAAACCTTTTAGCCAACCAATCGCCATGAGCCGCTCAAGAGCGCCCTGACTGCCATGCAAACGGGCAGTGTCACCCAAGGTCTTTTGCGCCTGCGGAAAACTGACGCCGACTTCGCCATGACCGGCTTCTACCAGAGCACGGTGGAACTTGGCAAAAAGCGCATTCATCAGCAAGCTGGGTGAAAACTCTGTGTCGGGTAGTATCTTGATATCAATATAATGTCCCATAATAGCCCCCTATTCGGATTTTTCCCCGAACACGCCACCACGCAGCAATGTCGCCATAACGTAGTGTTGCTGTTCAACAGGGGGTATCTGCCCTTTAACAACCCATCCATCCAGAAGTGTATAGAAATCAAGTTTGTCTTTTGGTTGACGGTAGGCTTTACCACGGTTGGTAACGGAACCATACGGTTCTACGGCAATTGGACCAAGCTCAGCTGCTTCCGGATACCAGGTATCAATTGTTCGGAGCGCGTTACCAACTTTTTGTGAATGCATGGCTGCAACTTTATTCACCTGATAGAGAGTTTTACTTTTCTTGTTATCCCGGCTGTTATCGAGCACAAGCTCCTGTGAAGGAAAAATTTCCTGCCCTGCGCCAAGCCGCACAAAAGCTTCAACCTGCAAAAACGCAAAATCTTCACCCGAAAGTCCCTGGCGGACAACCTCGGCCAATTCGACTAAAGGGGCTGTTGTCTTTGAGAAACTGCGCAGATCGAAATCTTCGCCGGCAAAGACCCAGTCACTCTGCACTGCTTGATTTTTGATGTGCTTAACGCGAACCTCAACCTCTTCTGCACCAACACGGTTACGCCACAAGAAACGGCCATTGGCAATGTTACTGGCGTATCGGGTCGCCAATTCCTTGAAGCCGTTCTTAGTCACATAACCATTGATGACATTGGCCAATGCCGCTTGATACTCCTGATCGTTACAGGCGGATGGCTGTGCCAGATTGCCCAGCACGCGCAGGCTGAAGGTTACCTTGAGTGTATCCGCATCAAACGGTAATGCCGCCACATCCACGCGTTGCAGGTTTGCCTTTTGAATCTCAGCATCCAGCTTGGCCGGATCGCTCTGAAGTGCATTTTTGAGTCGGTTGGAGATGGTGCCCCTCACATCCTTGCTTTGAATGGCTATTGGTTGCCAACTCCCACTGCTGTTACGTTGTTGCCAGTTTCCTGCGTACATCACTGCGTCTGAATTTGCCAGTTTGCGCTCAAATGCCAGAACTGATGCGGTTTTAATTGCCATGACTGTCTCCTTTTTTGTAAGTTTGTTTTTTACTTCCCTCTTTATGAAAGGGGGATTGAGGGGGATTTGCTTTTGATTGATTTTGGCTGATACGAGTTCCGGCACAGATACCACCCTGTTTCAGGCTCGGCATGGTAACGCCAGATCAATTGCTTCAAATCGGTGGCGCGATGCGGGCTTATCCATTCGCCAACGCTGTACACCGATTCAACAAAACGAAACGGAGTTGTGGAATCTCTGCTACGGGCCACTTGACCGGGTTCATAGAGATCGGAAATCCCGCGATAGCCGATAGCCATGGGCACAAGCCAGCCGCCGCCAGGTTTGGGGACATAGCGCCATTCGGCTTGCGTCTGCTCATCGACTACGCCATCCGGAAGTTCTGCCTGAAATTTGATGGCTGAAAAATCCAGCCAAGCGTCCACTGGCTCGGCGGCAGGATCTTGTGTAGCACAGTGTCCGGTATGCTCTGCCAGCAGATCGGAGCGCTGCACAAGGGCAAAGCCGGGCAAGAGCTTTCTGAGCTGTTTTCGTTCAAACAACTGCAATCCTTCATAATCCTCCGGTGGTTCCAGTATCTCAACTGCCCCAATGCCAATGATAGTGCCGCCGGCCAGACGCAGGGAAAGCGCCAATTGCTCGATCAACGGTTTCAGCACTTTCGGTTCGCTGCGGTCGTCTAATATCCCTGCAATTGGTATCAGCAGGGAAACGGTCATGTGCATGCGCCCTTCTTCGTTAAATGCCGGTGATTTTTCTTCCCTGGTCAGCGGGTTGCGAGTCAGCGCAAAAACATGATCTCCCCAGCCGCGCGGCTGATACGACTGAATCTGCCGGTTGTGACAAATCACGCCACAACCTTCCAGTTTCAATTCGAGATCTGCGGGGAGTTTTCGGGAAAGCGCGTGGACAAAGCCCACAAAGTTGGAGATTGTCGGAAAGCCCCATGTGAGCCCGGCAATGGCGTTGGCGTTCTCAACTTTTATGTTGCGTAACATCAGTAGTGCATCCATTAGTCTAGTACCTCCAGTGCCAGCTTTTTCCATTCAGTGAGCTCTGTATCACCCATGGTAAGTTTTTCATGCTTGAGGCGACGGTTAAACCAACGGGCAAACTGGTCGGCGATAACCACTTGCCAATCATTTCTATCGCGCTCTGCGGCAAACGAGTCATCCAGATCAGCGCGATGCGGGTCCAGCCATAACTGTTCTGCGCGGGAAAGTTTGCAGTCAGGCAAAACGCTCCAGCCGCCATGGTTAGCAAGAGTCTGAATCTCTGCCGCATATTGAACAAGTTGATCGAGCACTTGCTCAACACGTTCCGCCCGCTGGTCACGTATGAGTTTGGTGCTGTCGTTGTCCACCTTTTTCAGTAAATATTGTTGCAGTGACCACACTTCCTTGCGTACTCGATAACCGAATTGATTGCGCGAAAAGACAGATTTCACCCCAAGCGGCGGCTTTGACTGGACTTCCCAGTTTGGCGGTGCACAACTGAGCAGAAAGGATTTCCCGCCCTGGCTGCTGTTTAATTGGCTGACGTTTTGCGGTTTGGTGCCGCCGTAGGTATGAACGGAGGTATCGGGAAAATCAACTACAGGAGCAGTGTTGAAGCGCCCCTCTTTCTTTGCCTTACGAACCAGCTTTACCTCATCGGTGTACCGGGTTGCGGCAATCCGTATGTTCAGCGCATGAGCAAGCGACGAAGAATAAAGGGGAGCCAACAAGTGATACTGACCTTTGTCAATCGGAAAATAGAGTTGCTTTGCCAGTTTGTGAGAACTCAACTCATTGCCTTCCAAAGCCTGTTTAAACGCCCCCATCCAGTCGGCGAGCTGAATTTCGTCCTTGGCAAAAGGTTTAAGTGGTGACGAATCGCCCTGTTCGATGTACTGAATGAGTGTTTTACCTTCGTGCTGCATTTGCAGAAGCGCTGCCACATCCAGCGCTGCGGCATTACCAACCGCATCGATAACCAGATTGGTCAAGGAGGCGGTACTCAGCAACTCGCCGTTATTCATCCCTGCCGCCTGCGTTTGACCTTCAGGAGAATAAACGCTGCTCCCCCGCGCATCGGTGTGGGTGAACTTCAAGGCATGGGTGACCATCTGGATTTGCTTCGCCCGCTGGGCTGCATCTGCCAGCCAGTTTGCAGGAAGGTATCTGGATGCAATGTCCGCTCGCTCGGTCTCCGGAGTGGAATCCTGGGCAGCAGTACGTTGCTTCTCCGCATCCTTGTCGAACTTGTCGAGCCTGGTTTCGGCTCTGCCCGCGATATAGCCGGCGATTTGTGCTGCCAATCCAGTAAGCTCCATGAGTACCTCCAATTGAGTTATTGTTATTACGCTTGTACACTCGACAAAAATAAATAGCTACACATTTTTATCCTTATTATTGTTAAGAGTAGAATTGTAATTTAATGCCTTCACAAATTAAGAACAGTCAGGTATTTATTGTGAACTGCTGAACAAGCAGCTCAGAAATTATTGTTCTTCAGAGAACATGTACTGCCGTACAGGCAGCCCAGACAAACCGGAAAATCAAAATCTGTGTTTCACGCAATGACGCATAACTCCCCCTGCCCCCTCTTAACTTAAGAGAGGGGACGCGAATGGCAATACCGAAGGAGATTCTAAAAATTTCATTGTCAGCCACATCGAAGCGTCCCTCCCCTTAATTAAGGGGAGGACAGGAGGGGTTATGCTTTTGACTTACAATCTTCAATTCCAAACAGGCAAGAACACTTTCCATCTGACCTAACGCTTCATTATTCCAAAACCGCACCACCTCAACACCATGGGCATTCAAATAATTCGTGCGCTCCGCATCATATTCTCTGCCCTCTGGCAGATTATGCTGTCCACCATCCAGCTCTACCGCCAATTTTCTCACCGGGCAGTAAAAATCCAGAATATATGGGCCAAAACTATACTGACGAAAGAACTTCATACCAAAAAGCTGCTTGTTACGGACTTTTGCCCAGAAAGCCCTTTCGGCGTCAGTTTGGTTCCGACGTAATTCTCTTCGCCTATCTTTCAGAGCAGGATCGTTCTTTAAAAAGGTCATAATTCTCACTTCGCAAGAGTCAAAACAAAAGCTCATAACGCCCCCCATCCCCCTCTTATTCTTAAGAGGGGGAGCTAAAGGCAAAAGAAAAAGCAAAATCAAACACCGCAACTTCCGGCAGCACGTTCCTCCCCTTAATTAAGGGGAGGACAGGAGGGGTTAAAATTCTGCCTAATCCGATAGCGCACCAAACACCCCCAAGGCGTTGTGATAAAACCAGCACCCCTCTCGCAGCCTGAGTACACCAAACCTTCTGCTGGCCCGGTCAATCTCCATGTCCTTCGCTTCAGCAAGCTGAACCGTAATTTCGACAATATCATTGTCACCCCACAGCGATACGCCGGGGCTTGGCACAAGCTCGACCCGTTCGAACTCCTTGTCGCAGAGTTTCAATTCCCCGCGATCATCAACCCTGTTAAATTTCGGAGTTTCACCCTCGTCGTCAAAATAAAGTACATATTCCTCATCGGGTTGGGAGGCGCGAAACGGGGTGCGTCGTTGCAGCTCAAAACTCCAGTGTGCGGCATGCTGCCACCAGCGAGCGGCGTAGTCCAAAACTTCCGGCTGTTCGCTGCCAAAGAGTTTGGCGGCAATATGCGCATGCTCCAGGTCTGCCAGATTATTATTCGCACAAAGCGGGATGCGCTCCGCGATTCGGGGTATTGCATTTATGACCTGAAACTGCCCTTTTTCCAGCACATCGTGAAGATCATGGGATTTTAGAGGGAACTGCCCTGATTCAAAACCGGGCTTTTCGAAAGCTATGGTTCTACCAACCAAAGCCCGGTAGTTATGGGATAAGATCATCAAATTTGGTGTTTGCGGCACCTGATTGCGGTGTCGTTGTATCCTTCCGGCCAACTGAATCAGCGACCGCATCGAACTGGGTTCGGCAATGGCCCAGTCGTAGTCGTGATCGCGGCCAACTTCGGCAACCGAGGTGGCCAGAACGACAAAGAGATGATTGTCTTCGGGATAATCAGCCAGAGCCTGCTGAATACTTGGTTGCCGCCACATCGTTTGAGGATCGTGCCGGGTGAGTACACCATCCAGACGCTGTTCCATGGCTGAACGCACTGCCAACGGATACTGGCTATGGTAGACGCAGTAATGAATATGGTGGTTACTGTACGGTTGAGTGCCCAGCAGTTGCTTTGCCACCGCGACGAGGGGATTGATATTTGCCATGCGTACCAGGCCGATGGAAATCCGCTTGCCGGTGTCGGGATGAAGCTGATTGTGGTCAGCATGCAAGCGGTGCATTGTGCCGTGTACTGCATTCGCAATTGCCTTGACCGCCTCTTCAGCAGTTGGTTGTTCGGCTTTCACCGGCAAAAGCTCTGCCTGGCGAACCGGTGCGGCCTTTGCCAGCTTCTCCACTCGTTTTTTAACAAAGTGCCCATGCGCTTCGGCAAATGTTGCCAGATCGGCATGATCGCTTTGCGCGGCACCGTTTTCATCAAACCAGGCGCAGCATACATTCAGCGCCCGCTCCGGCTCGCCACAGGCATTCTGGTAGGCACGGCGACCGAAGGAATAGGCGTCAAAGAGTGACCGGATAAGTGCTGGCGGCAGGGTGGCAGAGGAAAGCAACACCCGCGAGCCAAGTAGACCGGCCCAATTTACCAGGCGTGTCAAGGCATGCACATCGGCAAGATCGAAGTCGTCCGGCTCGTCAAGCACCAGATCGGAGGTAAGCAGCCGCAGCATGGGCGCAATCTGCTTGCCACCGCGTTCTCCTTCTGTTGCCGGTATCAGGTGGTCGATGGTGCTGACCAGGATTGGCGCGCTCACCAGTTGGTGAAGTTTCGGCGTTTTCAGCAGCCACTGATTGAGGCGACTATCATCAAGCGCGCCTTCATAGTTCACATACTGGTTTTCGGCAAACAGCTTTTCCGCCGATTCAGAACCGGGCAATGTTTCATGATCGGTATTGAAATCATGCAACTCCCGCACGGCCTGCGAGCCGATCAACACCGCCAGATCGTCATCCTCAAGTTTAAGCCGTTCTCGCAACGCATCACCCGTTTGCAACGTCAAGGTACGCAGACCAAGGGCGATACTGAAACGGCAGCCTGTTTTTTCATCTGCCAGGCCATACATGATGCGGCCATTGGCAAAGGTTTTGCCGCAGCCGGTTGACGCCATGTTGACGCCGAAAAAGCCGTGCCCGGCAGAGCGATCCCTGATACCACAGGCAAGTTCGTAGGCTTTGTCTTGCCAACGAAAGTGCGGGTTCTCACTACGCTTCTTGAAGCCTTTATGTCGTGTGATTGCGGGCAGTGACTGCCTGAGTGAAGGCAATCCTTTCGCAAGTAACACCGCGTTGTGGCCGACACCCACCAGATGCTCATCGAGCTTTTGTTTTACCTTTTTTGTCTCGCGATCTGTGTTGGCATACACGTTATAGCGGTCATCCTGCCAGGCGGGGGTCACCTCGTGCGCCGAATAATGATGGTCGGAGAGCATCAGAAACAGGCGGGCCAGATGTATGGTAAACGTGTCGGTCATCCAGTCTATATCGTCACGCATGATATCCGGCCGCTTTAAAGCCCTGATCGCCACGGCATGTGCTTTGGCCCGCCAGATCTTGCTGCGCAGGGGAGTACCACCTGCGAATTCCCACACAGCATCTTTATCTTCTTGTTTCCATTTTTCACGGCAACACTGGGGAGAATTCCAGGAAGGTCCGAACCACCTGCTGCTTTCCAACCAGCTATCAATTTGGCCTAGCCGTGGCGCGTTGGAGTTATCGGGAGTTTTATCCCACTTCGGCAGGCGGTGATGCGAAACCAGCAACCACCCAATTGTCCGGGCAAACGACGGCGGGAGGGTCTTAAACGGGTTTCCGGTTGTGCCCGGATCATCTTTAATCAGCGCTTCAAGCAGGCCCTGCTCATCACTCTCACTGATCGTGCGCAACTTCTCAAGCCACTGCTGATCTGACATTTCACCGACAAACGCTTGAAACATGCGTAACGACAACCACTCGTGGCGATACGGTTCAGATTTATTGCCGCTATGGTTCGGTTTAAGTTTTTGTTGAAACAGCAGATTCGCCTTGCCAAAATCATGAAAAAGCCCGGCAATAGCCGCCAGCAGCGAGATGACCTCCGCCGTATGCCACTGGTTTTCACGTTGTGATCTGAGGATATCCCGCCCGGTGGTGTTGGTAGGCACCGTGCCTTGTTCGTTAAATTCCTGCAGGCTGCCGACGATCCAGAGCAGCTCTGTCCGGTTGGCAGACTTTATCCAGTGACAGGCCACAGCGGTATTGCGCTTTGCCGTTTTGCGCAGCATCTTTCGCAGGGTTGTCAGACCTTGTTGTGTGATGGCAGTTTGCCAGGTGCGCTCTCCTTTGCGCTCCGCAAACTGATCCAGAACGCGGCGGGTTTCCACTAACGCCCGCTTGCTGCACTGGGAGACAAGCATGACATTCATTTGCCCACCTCGCTGAGCGATACAGCAACGTCTTTCAAGGTATCGATCATAACATCCAGCGCCTCTGCCTGGTTAAAACCTTCCGTACAGCGACGACGAAATTCCTGTTCATCTTCACCCTGCATTGCCGCAATAAACGCTTGCGGCAAAATAAGAGCATCTTTGATCAGGTCGGCAACATCAAATACCAGGCCGCCACGCCGTGTTTTACCGTGCAGCACCGCCAAGCCGTGGGGCAAACCGAGTACCCATGCCGCCGTGGCACCCAGTCCGTAGGCAAGATAATTGCCGTGATCCAGAAAGCGATTGGCGAAATCCGTGCCCGAGCCGCGTTTGGACCGGGTAAACTCGCCGTATCTGACCGTGTTGACCGCAATTTTGTAGAGCGCTTTGGTGAGCTTGGCTTCCTGGGCCAGAATGTCGTTGTTGTTGTGGCACTGATCCAGTGCTGCTCTGGTGCTATTCAGCAGTGAAACCAGTTGTTCGCCGTTGACCGCAAAGCCATCCTCACGCTGCATGCGCGGGCTGAGCCAATGTTTTTCAATCTGTGCAAGCCGAACAATTTGAAAAGCTTTGGCAGCCTCAAGCCGTTTTTCATCGTTAAACCAGAAGCTCACCCAGTGTTGAAGATATTCCGTAGGGCGATACTCGCTTTGCGGCGTCAACCAGGAGACCTCAACCTGGACTTCGTTCGCCGCGAATAGCGGTGTTCCGCCACCGCCGCAAAAGCCGACCAGCACCCCGGCTTTTGCCAGCTCCCGCATCGCCAGTTGCGTGATGGAAGTGCCGGTGCCAAGCAATAGTGACGTGGTATTAGCAATAGGGATATTCCAGTAAAGGGAGTTTTTACCCTCTTCGGTGACATACTCGACCCGTCCACCGTTAACCAAGACACGGCAATGTTGAAGGTAGTAAATATTTGCCCGTTTAGAGTGCATGATTGTTTTTAAATCTGAAGGTGAAAAGTCTTCCATTTTTCGGGATCCTTTCAGGCAACGTCAAGTTACAAAATTATTTCCATGGTTCTTATCAAATGCATAAATTTATGCTTATATATATTCTCGGCAATCGGTTTATCACCGACTGAAACGCATCTCCGCTATTTCAATCAGATGTGTTTTCAATAGCAAGTTTTAACAGTATTAGCCATTATTTTAAATTTTAATTAAGACAATTACGGCGGCAGCCAGGACTACGGGGAGAGTAACACAGTGTCGTGACATAATACGTCATTGGCGCAACGGCACATCTTTGAGTCCATATGGTACGCCGTACTTCAGACAGACAATTCGGCACGCCGGAGCTTACATAACCATGGCGATTTCTTGACATTCTCGCTTCATATCTGTAGTCTAGTGCAGTTTTACGAATAAGAAA
>JABBNX010000137.1 GCA_019352135.1 Pseudomonadota bacterium | reverse complement strand
CGCAAGCACGGTTTGATGAGGGAGGGCAGGGTGATACCTGTTCTCTACTCTACCCTTTGTCGCGTTTGCCGGTCTCCGTGCAAATATCAGTCTGGCATCTATCTACAAACGCGCCCTGATACTCTCGGAGGTTACTCTGGAGTCACCCTCGATCAGCATAGCCCGCACCGCACCCAACCGCTACAGCTTTACGGATATCATTGAGCGCCAGCAGGCGCAAAAAAAACCGGCATCACAAAAACCGCTGCTTTTTTCTATCAACAACATAACTGTTTCCAACGGTACGCTTGATTTTGACGACCAGGCTGTGGACGGTGGCAGGAAGCACACAGTCCGCAATATGGAGATCGCTGTCCCGTTCATCAGCAATATTCCGTATTTGATGGATAAATATACTGATCCAAAGTTTTCGGCGGTAATTGACGGTGCCCCTTTTAGTTTTGCCGGTAAGGTCAAGCCGTTCAGCACGTCCATGGAAACGGAACTAACCATTCACCTTGATCACCTCAATATGCCGCGGTTAATGGCATATTCACCCCAGATCCCCCCGATTGAACTGGCAACGGGAGTGCTGGGCGTCAATATGAATGTGAACTATCGCATCTCTGCCGACAAGGTGCCGGAGTTGCAGATCAAGGGGCACGCCAGGCTGGATAATATCGTCGTAACTATGAAAGACGGCTCGCCTTTGATGAAACTTCCTGCCCTGGAAGTAAAAGCCTCGAAACTGGAGGTGTTTGCCCGGATATTTGAATTTGAGGCGATCACTCTGGACGGTCTGGAGCTGTTTGTAAGCCGGGATGCAAAAGGACAATGGATGTATGAACGGTTGCTGACACAGAAAAAAACAGACGCACCGGCGGGAAATATCCGTGACCACAAGAGCGAGCCGGTTAAGGCTGGGCGACAGCCGCTTGTCCAGATCTCTGCTTTGACTGTCACCAATGGTCACGTCCACCTCCATGATGCTGTACCTAAAGGCGGTTTCAGGGGCTCATTTGACGATATCGATTTCAAACTGAAGCACTTCACCACCGCAGCGGATAAATCAGCTGAATATGACCTGTCCCTCCAGGTGGACAATAAAGCGGCACTCTCCTCCGGCGGCAGCTTCTCAGTTGCTCCCCTGGCTGTAAAATCTTCTCTCAAACTGACCGGTTTGAACCTGCGGAGCGGGTGGCCCTACCTCGCCAGGTTCCTGACGGCGCCGCTCAAGGGCATACTCGATCTGTCCGGAGATGTCAGTTTCAATAAGGATAAGGGCCTGGCAGCGAAAAATGGTCTCCTGACCCTGAAAAACCTCTCTACCCGCTATGGCGACAAAGATGGGCTGAGCCTGTCTCTGCTCACGGTGAACGGTGCCTCCTTCACACAGAAGGAAAACAGCCTGGAGATTGGCGAAGTCAAACTGGCAAAAGGAAATATCGCGGTCTCCCGCGAGCCTGACGGGCAGATCTCGATACTCTCATTGCTCGTGAAACAGCCGGTTACGGCGGTGCAAAAAATACGACCAGCAACAGCAGTGACGAAGAACGTTCAGCAGAAGACCGGGGCTGTAAAGATTAAAAGTGAAGGGAAGGCACTTTCCTATCGTCTGAAGCATTTCCAGACGGATAAACTCAACCTGCAGTTTCGCGACAAGAGCCGTTCTGGAAAACCCACATTCTCGCTACGGAACACTAGCGTCTCTCTCGCAAATCTGAGCGGGCCCCGCTTCACCCCGGCCCGGCTTCGTTTCGCGGCGACGTTCGGCAAGCGGACTCCAGTCAAGGCCAGCGGCGATATCACTCCTCTGCCATTCCGCTATAAGGGCTCTGTCAATATTGGACATCTTCCTATCAGGGATTTTGAAGACTATTTTCCTGACAACCTGAATGTTTTTATTGTCGGCGGTTATCTGGATACTGCGCTGAAGTTGGATGTTGCACTCAAGGACGGTAAACCAGTTGGTACATTCAGAGGGAGCGCCGGGATTCGTGCCTTTCACAGCATCGACACGGTTACGGAGGATGATCTGCTTAAATGGGAAAGCCTGCAACTGGATGACTTTCGGGGCAGTCTGGCGCCATTTTCCCTGAACGTGCAGGAGGTTGCCCTGAATGGTGTCTATTCGCGGATCATTATCCGCAAGGATGGAACGCTCAATCTGCAGAATATTGTACAAAATCCGCCGCCGGTTGTCGCACCGGCACATATGGAGGGGGGCTCCTCTTTACCTGCGCCCGCCGAGACTGTTGCCGCTGTCCCGTCTGTCCCGTCTGCTCCGCAGCAGGATACTCGCGCCAAGAACCGGATACGTATTGGAGCTGTGACCATTCAGGCCGGTACGCTTTCTTTTACCGACAATTATCTGTCGCAACAGTTTGCTACAACCTTTTATAACCTGGGTGGAAGTGTCAGCGGCCTGTCATCTGAAGATTCTGCCTTTGCCGATGTTGATTTGCGCGGTAATCTTGAAAACCACTCACCACTGCAGATCACCGGTAAGATCAATCCGTTGCGGAACGATCTCTTTGTGGATCTGAAGGTTTCATTTCATGACATCGAGCTCTCTCCAGCCTCCCCATACTCGGGCACCTATCTGGGATATTCGATTGAGAAAGGAAAACTGTTTCTCGATCTGAAGTACCACATCGAAAAGAAGCTGCTGAGTTCAGACAACAAGATATTTATAGACCAGTTCACCTTTGGCCATAAAGTGGAGAGTGACAAAGCCACCAGTCTGCCGGTAAAGCTGGGTTTAGCACTGCTTAAGGACCGCAAGGGAGAAATCCACCTGGATGTCCCGGTCACCGGCCGCACCGACGACCCGAAGTTCAGTGTCTGGAAGCTTGTCTTCCAGGTTCTGAAAAATATGCTGGTCAAGGCGGTCACCTCGCCTTTAACGCTGCTCTCGTCCATGTTTGGCGGTGGCGAAGACTTCAGTGCCATTCAATTCGGTTACGGCACAAGCATCATTCCACCTGCGGAGGAACAGAAACTGAACGCCCTGTCCAAGGCGCTGCTTGATCGTCCGGGCCTGAAGGTGGAGCTTAAAGGTTATGTGGATCGCGAGAAGGATACCGAGGCGTATCGCCGGGAACTGCTTAATCGCAAACTCAAGAATGAAAAATTCCTTACGCTTGCAAAAGAAGGCCTCTTGAAAGCTGGTGAAACGGCTGATACCATTCAGATTCTGCCGGAAGAATATGCAACCTACCTGACTGCAGTGTACAGAAAGGAAAAGTTTCCCAAGCAGCGGAATGTTCTCGGCCTGATCAAGACTCTGCCGCCCGAAGAAATGAACAAACTGATCATTACTCATATTAACGTTGGCAAACCGGAGCTTCAGGCTCTGGCACATGAACGGGTTGTGGCCGTTATGAATTATCTCGTCAGGAAGGGAAACATTCCGGCTGAGCGGATATTCCAGAGGGATGACGACGTGTTCAAGGCGCCGGAGAAAGAGTCCATTTCCCGGAGTCGGGTCGAGTTAAACGCCATTGTGCAATAAGCAGGTCAATGTCAATATTCGTATCAATCTTTTATATGAAAAGATGTGAGGTATTCTCTTTGCTTGACGGGCGGTCACAGGTGTATTATTCTAACACGACAAAAGATGTCTTATTATGCTGGCCCCGATAAACGGGATAAGTAAGTTGGCGAAATTATCTTCGGCATAAGAACCGCAGATAATAATTTCTCACTTACCAAGGAGGGGTACGATGAAGCAAATTACCTTTGGAACATCCGGCTGGCGCGGTATCCTCTGCGAGGATTTCACCTTTGATAATGTGAAGGTCGTTGTCCAGGCAATAGCCGATACCATTAAGGCATCAGGTGAGCAGGAAAAGGGCGTGGTCATCGGCTGCGATACCCGGTTCATGGGGCAGCGTTTCGTTGAAGCGTCAGCCAGGGTTCTGGCCGGGGCCGGTATCAAGGCATATATTTGTGAACGTGATACACCAACTCCGGTTATTTCGTTTGAAATATTGCGGCGTGGAGCCGCCGGCGCCATCAACTTCACCGCCAGCCACAACCCTCCCGAATACAACGGTGTCAAATTTTCACCATCATGGGGCGGGCCGGCCCTGCCGGAAACCACAGGTGAAATCGAGCGCCGCGCTAATGCAACCATCGGGACCGAATGTTACCGGGAGTTATCTCTTGAGGATGCCGGTAAACAGGGATTGGTCGAGAAGATTAACCCTCAGGATACGTATCTGAACTCCCTGGAACAAAAAGTCGATTTTGATGCCATCGGCACTTTGGGCCTGGTGGCGCTTAACCCACTCTACGGCACTGCCCGTGGTTATCTGGACGGGCCGCTTCGCAAGCGCGGCATCCCGTATACCATTATCAATGACCGGCTTGACCCCTATTTCGGTGGCCAACCGCCGGAACCGTCCGAAGCGCATATACCTGATTTTATTGCACTGGTGAAGAATAATCCCGAGATCAAGCTCGGTCTTGCGACTGATGGCGACGCTGACCGTTTTGGTATTCTGGATGCCGACGGCAGTTATATCGAGCCGAACTATATCATTGCCCTGTTGCTGGATTACCTGATTCGGGTGCGCAAGCTTGAAGGTGGTGTGGCGCGCAGTGTCGCGACTTCGCACCTGATCGATGCCGTCGCGAAGAAACATGGCGTGCCGGTGTATGAAACGCCGGTCGGCTTCAAGTATATCGGCGAACTGATCAGTCAGGACAAACTGGTGATCGGTGGGGAAGAGAGCGCCGGCCTGACCATCAGAGGTCACGTCCCGGAGAAAGACGGAATCTTGGCTTGTTTTTTGGTGGCTGAAATGGTAGCCCGTGAGGGAAAGAGCATCCGGCAGCTTCTTGACCGACTGTACGGTGAGGTGGGGCGGTTTGTCACCCGTCGCGACAACCTCACGCTGTCGCCGGAGCTGGAAATTGCTTACAAAAATAAGATTAATGCGGTTCCCGTCGAGGTTGCCGGGTCAAAAGTCACGGACGTAGTCAGGATCGACGGGACGAAACTGCTGCTCGATGACGGCAGCTGGATGTTGTTCCGTAAATCTGGCACCGAGCCGGTAGTGCGGCTGTATGGTGAGGCGGGCAACGATGCACGTCTTGCAGAAGTGATGGCTGCTGGCCGGAAGTTTATTCTGGGTTGAATTCAATAAACAAGTTTTGGAGGAGATGCTTTTATGTGGGATTACACGCCGATAGTTAAGGACCATTTTTTGAACCCCCGCAATGTGGGGGATATACCTGATGCCGATGCGGTTGGAGAAGTGGGCAGCCTTGCCTGCGGTGACGCTCTTAAGCTGTATCTCAAACTGGATGACAATAAGGAAAAAATTGTTGATGCCAAGTTTCAAACCTTTGGTTGTGCCAGTGCTATTGCCTCCTCATCTGCACTGACCGAGATGGTTAAAGGAAAGACTCTCGATGAGGCGCTGGCCGTCAGCAACCAGGATATTGCCGATTTTCTGGGGGGGCTGCCCGAAGAAAAGATGCACTGTTCGGTCATGGGACAGGAAGCGCTGGAAGTGGCAATTTTAAAATATCGCGGGATGGAGATTCCTCAACACGATAGTGAACATGATCATGGTCATGCGTACCCTGACTTTGAGGGGGAGATTGTGTGCAAATGTTTCGGCATTACCGACACGTTCCTCAAAAAAGTGATTGAGACCAACAGGCTGACAACGGTCGAGCAGGTGACAAATTTCACCAAAGCGGGTGGTGCCTGCGGCGGCTGTATTCCCAAGATACAGGAGCTGATTGCCCAGGTGCTGGGCGATGCAGATATACAACCGCGCAAGCGCCCTGAAAAGCTCTCCAATATGAAGAAGATGCAGTTGATTCAGGAGGTTCTGGAACGTGACATCCGTCCACTGTTGTGGGCTGACGGCGGCGATCTTGAATTGATCGATATCGACGGTTCAAAGGTGCAGGTCGCGTTCCGCAAAGCGTGCGCCGGTTGCGCCTCGTCCGGCAACACCGCTCGCATGGTTGAAGTCAAGCTGCGTGACCTCGTTGCCGAGGACATCGTCGTAGAGGAGGTCGCTCAATGAAAGAGATCTATCTCGACAACAACGCCACCACTAAGGTTGATGAAGCGGTCTTTGAAGAGATGCGCCCTTATTTCTGTGAACTGTATGGCAACCCCAGTTCGATGCATTTCTTCGGCGGTCAGGTGCAGAGCAAGGTAAATGAAGCCAGAGGCCACGTAGCGGAACTCTTGGGAGCGACGCCGGATGAAATAATATTCACCGCCTGTGGAACCGAGAGTGACAATGCTGCAATCCGTTCGGCGCTGGAAGTATTCCCCGATCGTCGTCACATCATAACATCCCGTGTTGAGCATCCGGCTGTGTTGACTCAATGTCGCAACCTCACCCAGAAGGGGTATCGGGTGACTGAAATCGGTGTCGATGGTGCCGGTTGCCTGGACCTGGAAGAATTAAAAGCTGCCGTCGATACTGACACTGCGATTGTTTCACTCATGTGGGCCAACAATGAGACCGGTGTCCTCTTTCCGGTAGAAGAGGCTGCTGCCATTGCCAAGGCGAAAGGCGCCCTGTTTCACAGCGATGCTGTACAGGCTATTGGTAAAATACCCATCAATATGGCCGCTTCCAATATTGACATGCTTTCGCTTTCCGGCCACAAACTGCATGCTCCCAAGGGGATTGGCGTACTGTATCTGAGACGCGGCACTCCGTTCCGTCCTTTTATGGTTGGAGGCCACCAGGAAAAAAGTCGCCGGGCCGGCACCGAAAATGCTGCAGCCATCATTGCACTGGGAAAGGCGTGTCAGCTTGCCGGACAGCATATGGAAGCTGAAAACACCGTGGTCAAGGCGCTGCGAGACCGTTTACAGGATGCCTTGATGGCGGCAATTCCGTATGCCCGCATCAATGGCGCCGGCGCCGAGAGGCTCCCCAATACCACCTCAATCGCATTTGAGTTTGTCGAGGGGGAGGCTATATTACTGCTGCTGTCGGAGTTCGGTATTTGCGCGTCATCAGGAAGTGCCTGCACCTCGGGATCACTCGAACCCTCCCATGTCCTGCGGGCCATGGGTGTGCCTTTTACCTGTGCCCATGGGTCGATCCGCTTTTCCCTTTCGCGCTACACTACAGATGCTGAGATCGATACGGTTATCCGTGAAATGCCCCCCATAATTGCCCGCCTGCGACAGATGTCACCCTTTGGCAGGGAGCATCTGAAAGGGCAGGGATAGTATATATACGCTTCGGACGTAACAAGGGCGGCCTCTTTAGGTCGCCTTTTGTTTTAACTGGAGAAACGAAGATAATCGGGTAGAATATATTTTATCTGTTCAGAAAAAGGAATGGATACAAACTGCGGTGATGGAGTTAGCGTATGGAAATAAAAATACCGGAAGTTGGCGAGTCGGTGCGTGAGGCATTACTGGCCAAGTGGTTCAAAAAAAGCGGCGATGTTGTCAAGCGGGATGAGCCGCTCTGCGAAATTGAAACTGACAAAATTACGCTGGATCTTAATGCCGATGCTGACGGGGTGCTCACCATATCGGTAACTGAAGGGACCACAGTGGCGGTCGGGACAGTAATCGGCATGATTGAAGAATCTGCCGTTACAGTTGCACCACCTGTTACCGCTTCTGCAACTCAGATGGCGGAAAAATCTGTTGCATCGCCATCTTCTCCATCACTGAGGCGTGAGATGCGTGAACAAAATATTTCCCCGGACGAGGTGCAGGGGAGCGGCAAAGGGGGGAGAGTTACGCAGGATGATCTGTTTGCTCGTATTGAAGAAAAGGCGAATATGCCGCATGCCTCCCGTCCTGCCACGAGTGCCGAACCGGTCGCAGTTTCGCCTGAGCGCCTCAGCGTGACGCCCGTGCCGGTTCAGCCGATCGCCGTACAACCACCACCTCAACCAGTTTTCACAGCTCCGTCAGGACAGTCTTTTGTGCATACGGAAGAATCACCGGTTTATTCAGGCGGTCGTGAAGAGCGTCGACCGATGTCGCCTCTGCGCAAACGGATCGCCGAGCGTCTTGTTGCAGCCCGTCAGCAGACCGCCATGCTGACGACTTTCAACGAAGCCGACCTGTCGCACGTCAAAACACTGCGTAGTACCTATCGTGAGCATTTTCTGCAGCGTCACGGAGTTGCCCTCGGGTATATGCCTTTTTTTGTCAAGGCGTGTATAGAAGCTCTGAAAGAGTATCCGCTGGTAAATGCCCGCATTGATGGTGGCGATATTGTTTATCACCATTTTTATGATATTGGTGTTGCCATTGGCAGTGACAAGGGGTTGGTTGTGCCGGTTCTGCGTAATGCCGACCAGCTCAAAATGTATGAAATTGACCAGACTATTGCTGCTTTTGCAGAGAAGATCAAAACTAATCATCTGGTCATCTCGGATCTGGAGGGGGGCACATTCACCATCAGTAACGGCGGTGTGTACGGGTCGATGCTTTCCACGCCGATACTGAATCCTCCCCAGAGTGCCGTGCTGGGTATGCATGCCATCCAGGAACGACCGGTAGTGCGCGACGGACAGATTGTTATCCGGCCCATGATGTATCTGGCGCTTTCCTACGATCACCGAATTGTCGACGGCCGTGAAGCGGTCGGGTTCCTGAAAAAGATCAAGGAATACATTGAGGACCCGGAAGAGATGTTGCTGGAAGGCTAAAAGAATGTATTGATATTTATAGGAGGCTTTAAAATGTCCGAGCAGATTTACGACCTGATAATTATCGGCGCTGGGCCGGGTGGCTATGTGGCGGCAATCCGTGCATCCCAGCTCGGAATGAAGGTTGCGGTAGTTGAAAAACGTGCCACTTCTGGCGGCGTCTGCCTTAACGAAGGGTGCATCCCCAGTAAGGCACTGCTGGACTCCAGCGAACTTTTCTCCATGTCACGGGACAAGTTTGCTCTGCACGGTATAGCTATCGATCCTCCGCGCCTTGATCTGGATGCCATGATGCTGCGCAAGGAGGACGTGGTCAAGAAACTGACCGATGGTATTGTCTATCTGTTGAAGAAAAATAAAATTGAGATACTCCACGGCACTGCAATTTTGAAGGGTGTCAATTCCGCCGGCCAGCATCAGGTTGAGGTTTCGCCTGCAGTTCAGCCACCCGCATCAGACGGTCAGCAAAGCCTTCTTGAAGCAGTTCCCCCCCCCACTGCCATACTTCTTACTGCTCCAAAGGTGATTCTTGCGACCGGCAGCGAGGCGTACGGTCTGCCGGGTATTCCATTTGACGGACAGGTTGTCGTAACTGCGCGCGAAGCTCTCTCTTTTGACCACGTGCCGGAACATCTGGTTGTGGCCGGTGGCGGCTTTATCGGGCTTGAGCTTGGTTCTGTCTGGCGGCGACTGGGTGCCCGGGTCACGGTGATGGAAATGCTGCCGCAGATTCTGCCAAATATGGATCAGCAGACGGCGGAAACGCTTTATCGGTCACTGCGCAAACAAGGAATCCAATTCAAGCTGGGAACACGCATTACCGGTGTGCGCCGGATCGGTTCCAAAGCAATTGTCCAGTTTAATTCAGGCACCGGGAGCGAAGAGGTGGATTGCGACAAAGTACTGGTTGCGGTTGGACGGAAACCTTTGACCGCAAGTCTCGGCCTGGAGGTTGTTGGTGTCGGACTGGATGAATCGGGCAGAGTCGTTATAGATGATTCGTATCAATCCACAGTACCGGGGATTTATGCTGTCGGAGACATAGTGGCTGGACCCATGCTTGCTCACAAGGCCTCTGAAGAGGGTGT
>JABBNX010000136.1 GCA_019352135.1 Pseudomonadota bacterium | reverse complement strand
TTCCCGGCTGGCGAAGGTGAGGATATCTTCGGCGATGGCGCGATAAAGCGGGTCACCGGTGGCTTTGAAGGCTTCAACAGCGACGTGGGCCAGCATCGCCTGATCGTAGAGCATCTTTTCGAAGTGCGGCGCCAGCCAGAACTGATCGACTGAATAACGGTGCAATCCGCCGCCAAGCTGATCCCAAATGCCGCCGGCTCTCATCTGCCGTACGGTGTGAAGTGCCATATCCAGTGCCGCCGGGTTGTTGGACAGCCCCTGATCTATCAGCCAGCTCAGGTAGATCGGCATCGGGAATTTGGGGGCAGTGCCGAAACCGCCGTTCTTCGGGTCATAAAGCTCTCTCAACTGCTGCAGCGACTTTTCGGTAACAAGCATGATGTCCGGGGCTGTCTCGCTTCTTTGAAGTTCCCGTGCTCCCTCAAGAGTCTCCATAATACCCTGGCAATTCCGCTCGATCATATCCGGACGCTGTCGCCAGAGCGTGGCGATATTTGCCAGCAGTTCCATCAGACCGCTCATGCCGCTCCGTCCCCGCTTGGGGAGGTAGGTTACCGCCATAAACGGGCGCTTCTCGGGAGTCATGAAGATATTGAGCGGCCAGCCGCCGCTCCCGGTTAGCGTCTGGGAGACTGCCATATAGAAATCATCGATGTCAGGGCGCTCCTCCCGATCAACCTTGATGCAGACAAAATGGCGGTTCAGCAGCGCGGCGACCTCATCGTCACCGAATGATTCATGGGCCATGACATGGCACCAGTGGCAGGTGGCATAGCCGATGGAGAGCAAAATCGGCAGACTCTCGTTCCGGGCTCTGTCGAAGGCTGCAGATCCCCATTCATACCACTGGACAGGATTCTCGGCATGCTGCAGCAGGTAGGGGGAACGGGCGAAAATCAGGCGGTTGAAGCGTTCGCCGCCATCGGCGGGAAGAGCGGTTTTGTCGATTGCCATCAGGCTGGCAATGTATGCTGCGATGTCATTAGAGGAGTTCATGTGGCCTCCTGTGGACGGTAGGTTTATTCAAAACGAGCATGTCGTTATGAACGGGTCAGTTAATGATGTAGGCGGCCGTGCCGGTGGCGATCAACACGACGGCGTCGTTTTTTAACGTCATCTGCACGGAGGCAATACGCCCGCCAAGGCGCACAACAGTGGCACTGGCGTGAAAGCTGCGGCCAATTCCCTGATGCAGGTAATCCACCCGCAAATCGATGGTTCCGAAGCGGCCAAAACGCGTGGCAATCTGTTCAGCCGTCTCAGCTGCATATTTTTCGGTAATTGCCACGGCAACGGCAAAACCGCCGACCGTATCCAGTGCCGTTGCAATGACGCCGCCATGAAGGCGATTATGAAGATAGCTTCCGACCAGTTCCGGGCGCATATCAAATGTCAATCGGGGCGATTCGGGGTCAAAAGACTCGACCCGGAGACCGATTACCTCATTAAAGCTGAAACGATGTTCAAAAATTTCAATAAACATCGCTTCAAGGCGTGCCTGCTCCTCCGGAGAGCGGCGAACGAGTGCTGTAGATGTATCCATGGGTGTGTTCAACTTTCGGCTGCAGTATTTGAGTATCGGAAAAAAATGACGAGAGATCCCTATTCCGCCAGCATCCGCGCAAAGAAATCCGCCGCCAGATCGGCCGGTTCTGCCGTAGTGACGCCAGCCCCTTCCACAGCTCCATTCAGCAGATGCTCCGGGATCTCGGCCAGAAAGCGGCTTGGTTTTTGCCCTTCCACCGCGCCGTATTTGCGCCGGGTCATGCAGCGCGAAATCGTCAGGTATTTCCGGGCCCGGGTAATGCCGACATAGCAGAGACGGCGTTCTTCGGCCACGGTGGGGTCCTCTTCGATCGAGCGTTTGTGCGGCAGCAGATTCTCCTCCGCCCCGACCAGCCAGACATGGCTGAATTCGAGCCCTTTGCTGGAGTGCAGCGACATCAGGGTGACGGCATTGGTGCCGTGCTCCTTGCCATCTTCGGCCGGCTTGTCTTCATCCATGAGCGAAATCCGTTCAAGGAATGCCGACAGCGTCGCCTTGGGGTACTGTGCCTCGTAGGCCGCCAGCGAGTTGACCACCTGCTCGATGTTCTCAATCCGTTTGCGGGACTGCTTGGCGTCGTTCAGGGTCCGATACAGCTCATCCTCGATCCGCAGTCGGTTGAAGAGGGCGTTGACCTGCGCCCCCATATTGATGGAGGTGAAACCGGCCATGACCTCTTTCATCATGGCGTGAAACCCCATCACCGTTTTCCTGCATGACGGCGAAATCTCTTCAATTTCTCCCGCCCGCCCCAGCGTTTCAAACAGCGGCACGTCATTGTTCATCGACCACTGGTTCAGTTTTATCAGCGTCGTGTCGCCGATTCCCCGTCGGGGAAAGTTGATGATGCGCAGCAATGATGCTTCGTCGCTTGGGTTGTCGATCACTTTCAAATAGGCGATAGCGTCCTTGACCTCTTTGCGCTCGTAGAACTGCTGGCCACCGATAACCACGTAAGGGATGCGCTCCAGGCGCAACTTTTCCTCAAAGGCCCGGCTCTGGGCGTTGGAGCGATACAGGATGGCCAGATCGGACCAGTGCAGCTTTTCACGATACTGCTCCAGCATGATCTGTTCCACCACCTGTGCCGCTTCATCCTCCTCGCTAGCAGCCACGATCAGGTCGATCTCGCGCCCTTTGCCGTCGGACGTCCAGAGCGCCTTGTCCGTCCTGACCTTATTGTTCTTGATGACACAGTTGGCGGCATCCAGAATTGTTCCGGTGGAGCGGTAGTTCTGCTCCAGTTTGATCGTCACGCAACCGGGATGATCCTGGGCGAAGTTGAGGATATTCTGCACCTCGGCGCCGCGCCAGCCGTAGATGGACTGATCGTCATCACCAACAACACAGATATTGCCATGTTTTTGGGCCAACAGTGAAATAAGCAGATATTGCGAGGCATTGGTGTCCTGGTATTCGTCCACCATGATGTAGCGGAAACGTTCCTGCCAGTGTGCGAGAATAGCCGGAGTCGTTTGCAGCAGGCGAACCGAGAGCATAATGATATCATCGAAGTCGATGGCATTAAACCCCTTCAGCAGCTCCTGATAGCGGGGGTACACTGCGGCGGTTGCGATCTCCAGCGGATCATTTCTGTCCGGGGTGAATTCTTTCGGTCCGATCAGACGGTTTTTAAGTCCCGATATCTTCCAGAGAATCCGGTCCGGGTCGATTTTTTTCGGGTCTATGTCCCGTTCGCGCACGGCCTGGCGTATAACTCCGGATTGGTCGGAGGTCGAATAGATCGAAAAATTAGGCTTGAAGCCGAGTGCCCGGATGTCACGCCGGAGGATGCGGACCCCCAGTGAATGAAAGGTCGAGATGACGATGCCTTTGGCCAGGTTGCCCGCCATGCCGAGTACACGTGCGTTCATCTCGCGGGCGGCCTTGTTGGTAAAGGTCACCGCGAGGATATTCTCGGCCGGAACGCGCAGATCTTTCAAAAAATGGACGATACGGGTGGTAATTACCTGGGTCTTTCCGGAACCGGCTCCGGCCAGAATCAGCAGGGCGCCGTCGACCGTGTTGACAGCGCGTTGTTGTGGAGGATTAAGTCTTTTCATGTGTATAGATGTACCACGGAGTGCGGCGCTGAGGCAATTTTGTTTAAATTTATTATTAATAGATGTTGACACTGCCGCGAAGCAGGGAGTAACTGTTGGCAGAGGTCTACTGTACTATTTCGTAATCGGTGTAGCGTCCGAAATTAGTCTCAGGTCCTGTCACTGCTGTTTAAAAAATAACCTTCTAACCACGTGGCAACAGACGGGCACGCCGCTTTGACAAAAAAAATGTGGAAATTTTTGTTTAATATTGATATATATAGTATTATATATACTTTACAGGAGTGGTGCTATGAAGATTACGGATGCAGCGAAGACAGCTTTGGAGCCGATTCTGGCCCAAAACCCCGGCAAGGTGCTGCGGGTGGTGTTTGAAGGTTTTGGTTGAGGCGGACCCCGTCTGGGGTTGGCTCTGGATGAGCCGAATGAAAATGATAACAGGTTTAATCTGAGCGGTATTGAGCTGCTTGTTGAAGAATTTTTGAACCCCTATCTGGAAGGGCAGATGATCGACTTTGTTAATCTTGGTTATGGGGAGGATTTTGTGATTTCTCCGGAGGGTGGTTCTTCCTGCGCGTAATGGCTGCATGAACAGAGAGAATAAAAATTATTACGGGGACGCCGACTACGGTTTCCCCGTTTTAGTTTTGTACCTGTCAATCCGAATAAATAGAGCGTTATTTTTACCAATTGATAGAGAAAAGTCCTCCCTGCCACGTATCTCATCCCCTAATCAGCAGTACGACTCCTTAAACTGGCTCTTCGATGATGGCGTAAATTTGATCCATGCTGTCGTAGCTTGAACCCTGCTTGTTCACATGGTTCTGGATCGCCTGCAACCGTTGGCGGATATTTGCTTCGGCCATTCTGCGCAACACGGCGGCTTGGGTGATCATATCCTCTGTGGTTGCAGGGGGAATCGCCTGCGAGTCGGGAGTCAGTTCGATGATGATCCGGCGTTTAAAGAAATCATGCAGGAGCTGCAGGTGGTTTGCGCCAAAATAAAAGACCTCCGGAACCAGTGAGGAAAAACTGGTGACGGGCAGAACATCTTTGCCCTGCATCCGGTAGGAGTCGAGCGTCTCCTGTTCCAGGTCAAGGTGATTCTGCGCCGGCATATACATCCGCTGAAGATACTGCAAAACTTTCTCGGTTTTTTTCCGGTGCCCGCCGATGATTACGGATGCGCCGATCTCCCCTTTGTGTGCTCCCTTGATCCAGGGAGCGCCGGTAATACCGAAATCATTCAGGACCGGCAGATTGACCAGTACCGAGAGGGTGTTGATTGCCAGGGCAAAACCGGCTGAGGGGCCGCCGACGCTATAGGAGGCGGAGAGCAGCTGATGGTGAAGCGAATAGCCGTTGAGGAATTCGCCCAGCAGACGAGACATGTTGATCTGCGGCAACAGCGACTGCAAATAGCTTTCAACCAGGGTTAACGCTTCGCGGGAGCTCTGGTGCGTCATCTGTACTGCCAGATCCAGTTCCGCGCCGGAGGCAGAGCTGGTCGAGACGGCGCCGGTAACAACGATTTTTTCCGGGTATATCCGGTAGACCAGCGTTGAGGCGATCGGTAGCAGGACACCGCTGGTATCGTTGGCGCCGACCCCGACGACGAAGCCGACCTGCGGCTCTTTGGAAAGCTCGGTTTCCAGGAATTCATCGAGCTGTTGTTTACCCTTACGTTGCGGACTGCCGGCCAGTTGCTGGCGGGCGTTCTGCAAGTGCCAGCGGGTGATCGGAAAGTCCTTGTCGGTTTTAATCCCGGAAAAAAGGGTGAAGATTTCATCCAGCCGGTCGAGCATACCCTCTTCTCCCTGGCGGGCCCGCTGGGTCAGGGCGCTGTTCGGCACCATCCCATCCAGCAGGCCGAGCAGAATCTTGTAGTTGTAACGGACAAAGCGGATTTTTTCTTCGCTGTCGGCAGTTCTGGTGCTGAGCAGCTTCTGGATTACCTCCATCTCGGTTGTCCGCAGGGAGCGGACCTTTTCCGCATAGGCGCTGTAGTCTGCCGGGGTTTCGCAAATGGAATTGCTCTGGCGGGATACTTCCTCAATCGTCAGTTCGTCGGTCAGCGGAATTCCTTCAAGCGCCTGGACGATGATGCGTGAACGGTCCTCATCGCGCAGATGGCCGGTGACGTTGAGAACCTTCAGCCGTTTCGAGCGGATCAACGCTGGATCGATAATGTCGAGCCGGTTGGTAGTCAGTACGGTAAAGACCCGGTTCAGCGGGGACTCGCCATCAATGATCGAGAGGAACTTGTTGGTGATCTTGTCATAGGGACTCCCTCCCTGCGACGAACGCCGGGGGGCGACGGCATCACCTTCGTCGAAAAAGACGATTGCCGGTGAGATCATTTTGGCGATATCGTAAATCCGTTCCAGGTTCGCTATCATCCCTTCGAGGGGACTGTTGACATCGGTCAGATCCGCGAGATTGGCCGAAATGTCCTGAACGTCATGATTGTCCCCCAGCCAGGCGCGCACCATAAAAGTTTTTCCCGAGCCGGGCGGGCCGGCCAGCACCACACCCTTTTCTTCGTTGATGTTGTAGAACAGGGCGTTGTTCGCCATTTCGGAAAATTCGTTCTTGATGGTCCCGATATAATCCTTCCAGTTGATGCTGCGGTCGAGTCCCCCGACCACCTTGTTGTAGAGCGAACCATAGGCATTGCGTGCCACCGCCTTGAGTGCATCGCGGATCAATAGCTGGTCGTCAAGATACTCGACGCAAAAATATCCCTTGATAGTGATGAGTGAGGCTATCAGCCGCCGGACATAGGACGGGGTGATGCGCAGGCTGCGCTGGCGAAAGATCGGGTAGAGTTTTTCCACCGAACTATCGAGGTCTTCTTCAGAGAGGTGTGGCGGCGGTTCGGCCAGTGGGTCTTGCAGGTGGTTGCTCCGGCGCAGTTCCAGGCAGACTACCTCGCGCAGGCAGGCCGGGTCATCCCAGATGTCGTTGATGTCGATAATCAGCCCCCGCTCCATGAAACGGCGGTAGATCGCCGGATCGAACTGCTCCGGCTGGTCAGTGGTGGCGATTATGATGCAGTCGCGGCGGCCGTAAGCGATCTCATCTAGAATGATGTTCGCTGCATCGATCAGGGTTGCCTGCTGGTTCTTTATGGTACTGCGCTCGTCGGGACGGCCGAAGGCGGAATGTGCTTCTTCCAGGTGGCGGATCGTCAGCTGCTGTGGGTCACCCATCGCTTTGCGCAGGTAGTTGCCGGGTTCCCCGGCCCAGGCGGTCTGATAGTCGTTGGGCGTAATGACGCCGTAATCGACCGGCACCCCTTCTTCATCGACAGTGGAGAGAGCCCGACTGATCAGGTTGCGGAAAAAATAACGAATGAGCGGCAGCCGCGAAAAGAAACGCAGTCTGGCGCGTTTGCGCCGATGCTCAATGCGGGCAGCCAGTTCCGGGTCTACTTCGGTCAAGCTGCGCCATATTGGCTGGTCGGCCATCACCTCTTCTTTTTTGGCATCCAGATCGACCACCGGTTTGACCTCGGAAGAGAAGAAAGCCGCTTCGATCGCCTGCTTGACCGTGGCGCTCTTGCCGCTTCCGGAATTGCCGATCACCAGTACCAGCGGTGCACGCGGAACCAGCGGGTCATTGCTGTATTCCTTGAGGATAAAGGCGTGATAGAGCCTGTCGAAATAGTCATGAATCGACTTCGGCACAAAGGTGTCGATGGTTTTTTTTTCAAGCAGGAAGGTCAGGTACTGGTGATCCTGAGGGTCAAGTTCCCTGGCCAGGATATGATTCCAGGCCGCAGTGGCGTTCTGTGAACCGGCGGCTTCGAAGCGCTGGTGCCAGTCGTTGAGCAGGCTCGGATTCTGCAACAGCCTGAAATCGTGCTGCGTTGGCTTGAAAATCCGTTGCACCCAGCGGCGAAGGCGCCGCAACAGCGAGTGGTTCGGTACATACTGGTGAAGGCGGCGCAAGACGAAGCGGCGCGTTTCATTGCTCCAGCAGTCGACCAGTTTCTCAATCTGCCTGATTCTGGTTTCCGACAGGCTGACATAGATCGGTGTCCTAGTTTTTCGTGTTTGTGTCATCGCGTTTGACCGGAACCTGAGGTTGATTGACGACGGGCGAGGGGAGGGTCACCGGAACCGTTGCGGAGGTATTGTTCAGGACAAAGGTATTCTGCCCCTGCTGATTTTTTTGATACGCCGCCGCCCACTTCTGTTGATTGAGAAAATCCAGCAGGTAGGGTTCGTTGTTGCTGCTTATGCCAAGAGACTGGCGCATCTGCCGGATCGATTCAGTGTAGGCGGCATAGAGTTTCCTCGTCTGGCTTGCCTCCTGGTCGGCCGCGTAATTATCCGCCTCGGCGAGCAACTCGCGGCGTTTTTTCTCTTCACTTGCTTCGGCCAGTTTTTCGCCGTAGCGGGTATCCCGGAGGACAAATGAGATGATTTCGATACCGTACTTCTGCCCGAGGGTCAGTCCGCCATCATTGATCGGCCGGTCCTTGAGGGTCCGGAAAATCTGCTCCTTGATGCGTACCCGGTCGGAGATCAGCGCGTTGATTGATTCGCTCTGCATCACGTCCTTGACGATCCCGTCGAACTCTGTCTGCAACAGTGTTTGAGGTGAGCGATTTTCGATTCCCCAGCGGTTCAGGTCGTGAATCCTGAAGGTCAGCATGGCGCTGGTCCAGAGGGCAACATTTCCCTTCGACATTATCCGCTGCGGTTCGCTGCTGTTCCCAAGGTGCAGTTCCTGGTTCATCAGCGGGACTTCAAGTTCCAGGCGGGTAAAGATCGGCAGGCGCATATGCCAGCCAACCTCGGTGACGGCAATCCGTTCCCCGGACAGGGTTTCCAGGATGACAGCATAGTTTTTGCGGATTTTATAAATGGTTTTGGTGGCATAAATCATCGCCATGCCACCGTAGAGAAGGACAACGGCAACCAGCGCCAGGACGGCTTTTTTGAGGAGATTTCTCAGCCGGGCGCGGTGGAGCAGACTGGATTGCAATACCTGATTCACAATGTGCCTCCGGATATAACAATGATATCAGACCGAAAACAGCAGGCCAACCGGCAGCGGGAATATCCCTGGAGGATGCGCCATTTATATAATGCTAACAGGTAAATAATACATGTCAAACAGTTTTATATCGCAATTAATGACACCAGGAGGCACCGGCACCATGCAATACCACATACACCTGTCGGCTTATGTCTGGTGCCAATGGCAAACAGCACATTCATTTTGTTTACGCATTTACTGTTGGACAGCCGATTCCTGAGGTATAATCAACTCTGTGCATTTTTCAGGTTCAATCGGGTGACGGAAAGGATAATAGCCATGAGTAAAATGATCGGTATCTTGACTTCCGGCGGTGACAGTCCGGGACTGAATGCCGCCATCCGTGGGATCGGCAAGGCTCTTCTGGGGCGGTATGGCATGAAGGTGATCGGGTTCCGCGACGGTTTCCGCGGCATGATGGAAAACCGGACCCAACTGCTTGATTCAGAGGCGCTTTCCGGCATTCTCACCTTGGGAGGTACCATCCTGGGGACAAGCCGAGACAAGCCCTATGCCATGCCCGTTGCGGGAAAAATGAGAGACATGACTGAAGTTATTGTTGATAACTACCGCAAGCACCATCTGGACGCACTGGTCTGCCTGGGGGGAGGCGGTACGCAAAAAAACGCCTACCACCTGATGAAGCAGGGGTTGAACGTCATTACTCTGCCGAAGACGATCGACAACGACGTGGCGATGACCGACGTGTCATTCGGCTTCGATACCGCCCTCGGGATTGCAACCGAGGCGATCGACCGGTTGCATAGCACGGCTCACAGCCATCATCGCATTCTCGTGCTGGAGCTGATGGGAAACAAAGCCGGCTGGCTGGCTCTGGGGGCAGGCATTGCCGGCGGGGCCGATGTGATTTTGATCCCGGAAATTCCGTACGATGTAAAAAAAGTGGCCGCGGCAATTCTGCGGCGCAGTCACCGGGGGCAGGGCTTCAGCATTGTTGCCATGGCTGAGGGCGCTATTTCCCACGAGGTCGCCGCCGAACTGAATGAGGCGGGTAAGGACAAAGGGGGCAAGAAAAAAGAAAAAAAACGACAGGTTCAGGAACAGGCCGGCAGCAAAAGAACGGGCAACAGCCAGTTTCTGGCGCA
>JABBNX010000135.1 GCA_019352135.1 Pseudomonadota bacterium | reverse complement strand
GATCAGCACTATTGGACGCGGGAGCCGTTGGGGTGCGCGAGAATCTCGCTGTCTTCTCCGTCCGGCGTGGCGATTCATGGGTCGGCGCGGGTGACTGAGTCGATGACGGCGCACACTTCGGGGTGGAACGGGCGGCCGTGGCCGGGGTGGGCGACGTAGGCTTTGAAAGAATGGCCGTCGCAGAGGCAGATATCGCCGGGATAGAATTTGCTGGTGTCGCGTTCGCAGTAGGAGCGCTGGCTCATCAACTCTTTGCTGGATTTGCGCCCCCGTTCGATGTCCAGTTTGCTGTATTTCTCGATAAAGCGGTACGCCTGGTGGATGCTGGGGCGAACCATCCCTGCGGCCAGTTTCATGCGGTCGACGGCTTCGGCGACGCTGATCTTTTGCGGGACGCGGTAGGCGGCCAGGAAGGCGGGAGCCCAGAGCGGAATCTCGGTAGTTCCGGCGGATACTATATGGCCGTCGTGATCGCGGCCGAGGTTTGGGGCCAGCACGACCGCTTTCTTGCCGGAGCGGGTCCAGTCGGTCCACCAGCGCCACAATGATCGCTCTGACAGGGTGCGGTTGGATGTGTCGTCGCCGCTCCGCTTGTTGGCTGCTTTGGCGAAGGGTTTGAGTTCAGTCGGCAGCTCGCCGTGGCTGGCCGTAATGGCAATAGCCTTGATCGCTTTGGTGGGGTTGGTAATCGCCGCCTCGCGTTCAATCAGACGCATGAAGATCATCCGGGCGTCCATGGTTGTCCTCTGCCAGCTCTTGAGGGTGGTCATTGAGGGCAGGTCTGGCGTTTCGATCTCTATGCTCGGCAGCGCGGCCTCGGGGCGGATGGCGATGGCTGTTTCGTTCACTATGGTGGCGATGGCGCGTTTCTCAAGGTGTTTGCGGATCTTGGCCCGCTCGGCCGAGGTCAAGTTGGCGACGCTCTCGATATCGTAACAAGCAACGCCCTTATCGTTGGTGGGCAGCCACTTAGATGCACGTTTCAGTATTGCCTGACGGCTGATTTCTAGGGCGGCGGCTATCTGGCTGATAGTTGCGGTCACGGTTGTTCCCCGGCGGCCGTGACGATCAGGTGCAGCAGCGCCTTGCCCTGGGCGCTCATCCGTTCCTGCTTTTCGAGGATCTTGCGCAGCTCGCGGGCAAAACGCTTCATATCGCCCTTGTTCAGTACCCGCTTGGTTTTCATGGCCGCTCCCCCCTTAAAAGATTCATTAATAAGTAATCCCTGCCCACTGGCTAAACCTTGTTTGACGTTTATCGTTGCCGTCAGCCCCGCCATGGTTTATATTCCGGCGGTAATCAGGCCGCTTTCCGTGCCCAGAGTCTCTCTAGTCTGTCGATACTGATATTAAGCAGCCTGGCCGTTGTCCCTTTGACTGTTTTGCTCTGGGCATGACCGCCCAGCACCCCCGATACGGTCGAGCGTGACACTCCGGCCTGCTCGGCGATGGTCTTCTGTTTGATGCCGTTTTTTATCAGCAAGGCCTTAAGTTCGCGGTTCATATTAGTTCCTTGTGTTGTTGAAAGAGGCGAGAGGAGATAAACTGTGAAAACGAACAAAACCAGAGATACCAGCGACAGTTTTTTGCGAGAAAATCACTTTTATCCTCGACACGAGTCAGACCGAGCCGATGAACTTGTCGATGAGCTTGATGAAGGGCAAATACTGCGACTTTATAATGAATTAAAAACCAAAACCTTGACAGAATGGTTGAACTGGCTCGATACCGAGCGGGGATCGATTTGCCAATATGACGCGTTAAGCCGTGCAAAGCGGCGTCAGCAGCTGAAAAAGAAGGGTGAACCGGGCCTCGACGCCGTAAGGCTCCAGCACGCATGTATATTTGTCGAGCTTTGGCGGTGGCGGATTCATCGCGAGTTTTTTCCGCTGCCGCCAAACGCTCCTCCGATAGATACCCATCAGAAACAGCGGGATTTGATGTTGAATGTGATGGCGGCTTATTACCGCTATGATGATCGTGATCTGTGGCCCTTTTTAGATCATCCTGATATTGATGATCGATTTCCGTTCCGGAAAGAGACATAAGTAACCTCCTTTTTAACTTGCCGGATCAATCTTGTTTGAGAAAATAATCTCTTTAGAGAACGTTGTCAATAAAATAAATTCGCTTTTGAGAATTATTATGATGGGTGAACGCATCAAAGGGTTACGAAAGAGTAAATCACTCACGCTAAAGGCGCTTGCTGCCCTCCTTTCCACCTCCCCAGGCTTTATAAGTGAGGTTGAAAATGGGCTAAAAATGCCTGGCAGTGAATTTCTGTTATCTCTTAAACGAAATTTTGACGTTGATTTAAACTGGCTTTTGACCGGCGAAGGAGAGGCTCCAAAGGAGAAAAATCCGGTGATAAACAGGATCGATTTAATGCTTGAAAAGATGCCCGAAGAGGCGCAGAGGGATGTCCTAAAATACGCTGAGGAGAAGAAACTTTTGAGTGACTGTTTGGAGGAAAGAAAGGTGCGAAAAGCAGCATAATCTGGTTGTCATTTCGGTAAAATAGAAATGACAACCAGTTCAGTTTTTTTGCGGTAATTTATAACACAATAACAGTCTGTTACGAGAAATGACAACCGTTTTCAGGTGACTGGGCCAAAGGTTGTCATTTCTCATTCTATCAACGCAGAGAAATGACAACCCCAGGGGTAGGAAAGAGCCGAACCGGATTGAGCGATGTGGGGTGATCTGCTCCAGGGGCTGAATGTGGTTGGTAGGGTAGTTTGGTGCGGGAGGCGGATGTGATAGTCGGGGGGCTTTCTAAAATAAGAAACCCACATGGGAAAAATTTTAAACCAGCTAAATGGGTTGTTAAGCTGGTGTTTAATAATGTCATGAAATCTGTATCTATTGACTCCGGTATTAAAAAAGCACTCTTTTTACCATTTTATGAAGCGTGTTGTGATGGGGACTCAAGGCGGGCTAACAATGTAATTTATGAACATTTCAAAAACACTGATTGGGATTGGCCGCTGTTCAAAAAATGGGAATGTGAATTTGATCGTTATAATGCTTGGCCACCCTATTTTGTAGATTATGTAAAATATAGGGATCACGATAAATATGAAACAGAACGCCAACTTATCAGTTTCATTTCTCTTTTTATATCATTTAAAATATATAGTTTAATCAGGTACCATCAGGGAGAGGATTGTGCTGAATCGTCTAAAGGCGTTTACGAATATACTTGGGAGGCTGTAGCTGAGGACCATAATGTAATAAGTAAGCAATTAGCGGACAAGTTTAATAGGCATGAATTGGCTGAGCTTCCGCCGTTTTTCCCAGGTGATTCTTGCCGGTTGAAGCTAAACCATACAAAGGTCCGGCGCTTAAGCGCCTAACTGCCAAGCGTGTTAGGTACCATCGACATTCTAATCTGCATAAGTATCTCGGTTTCACGGGCTTTCAGGCCCGCCAACTCTTCGAATAAAGCCACTATATCAGCGCCTTTAACGGCCATTATTTCTCGGTCAACACCAATAGTTTTATCATCGACTTTAAGATTCATCGCGTAACGATTCACAGCGGACTTTGTCGTATCGTACCCTAGGCCGTTGAGCCAGGATGTTATATCCATCTGACTGAACTGCTGGGATCTGAGCCGTCTTTTTACTTCGATCTTAATATCTAGCGGCAGCTTATGAATTGTTGATATTTTTGGCATATAGTTTCTCCTTGCGAGTAATATCCCACTATATACCGCATTAGCGCTTTATACGCAATTTATACTTTTACTGCCAAATACCGCGCGAAGTTGTTCCGTCTATCATCTCTCAGCTTTTTCGCCTGCCAAATAAACTGCTAAACTCATTTTTAATAAATCCCCGTATTCTGTTGATACTAAAGCGTTCCCACCAAAACCCACACGATTCCTGAAAAACCCACTTACTGACATACCGGGTGGTGGTTTACAGTAGTGGCGGCGGTATAAAGTATTTTCCCTTTCTGTCTTTCAGATAACCCATCGTTCGACACGCCCCATCAGCTGCCCGATTATACATATCTTGCCTCGCAGTTGTAATAATTGATCTAGCTTAATTTTAGCTTGACAAATATTCTGACTGGAAGTATATTAAATGTACATACTGCTTTATGCACACCGAACGCTATTTTTTCTGCACTTACGCAGAAGCCAAAACGAGCCCGGTTCAATGTTAATTCATTGTCGGGCTTTTTTATTTGGCAAACCAGAAGCACCCTTCCCCGGACATAGGAACAGACGTTGAGGTTACCTTTAATGGCGACACGTCAAGCCTGTACAATGTAACTGCCATTGACAGGCTTTTCTATGCCCAAACTGAAACCAGCAGCAGCTTAAAAAAGTAACGGAGAAATAGAATTATGGCAAATGCTGAAAATGTTGATCGTTTGTTGTCGGTAAAAAAGATGGTGGAACTGACTGGATTGAGTGAGAGTTTCTTTCGGGTCGGGTGGTGTCAGGGCAGGCTGAAGCTGCCTTTTGTGAAGTTGGGTAAGGCTGTCAGAGTGAAACAGTCCGAATACATCAAGTGGCTTGATGAAAATTCATCGGGTAGTGCGATGAAAGCAGGTGCATATTGATGGTTACTAATAACATGGGTGTAGTAAGTACACCTGCCGTCAATAATTGTGCCTTGCACTGGCTTCAGATTTCAATACCTGTTGATGAAACAGCAGATGATAAGGGGCTTCATAGGATATGTGAGGACATATTCCAACTGGACAGTTTTAAATTTGAAGCCTCAAAGAATTTCTTGAAGGGATTCTCAGGCTACAAAATACGGCATGATTACCAGGGCATCACAATATTTACTAATCACTATGCCAACGGTGGCAATATGATTTATCTCACCGGTAGCGTATGTGACGCCATAGCTCCTGACCTTGAAGCAATCGGGCAATATGTTATCTGCAACGGCGGTAAGGTGTCACGCATTGATATTGCGGTAGACGATCATTGCGGGCTTTTGGATATTGCCACAATAAACCAAGCCAGGTTAGATAATACCTGCATCACCAGCTTTCAGAAGGCGCGGTCTACTAATGAAAGCAATCTGAACACTGGGACAAATAGCAGCCCGACAGTTGTATTCGGATCTGAAGCCAGTGATTTTCAGATACGGTTCTATGACAGGGCAGCGAAGGATGGGCTTGACAGTCACTGGGTACGCTGTGAACTTCAGTTACGCAACAAGCACGCTACTAGGTTTTTACAGCAGATAGCGGAAGGCAACAGTCTTGCTACTGTGGCGATGGGTGTTTTGCAAGATAAGTTGTCATTCCGTATTCCCAACAGGGCCAAGCGGAGCCGCTGGAAGTTTTGTTCATGGTGGACGGAGTTTCTACAAGATACAAAGAAGCTTTCTCTCGGCATCTGCAAGGATCGTCATGAGTCCAGCATTGATAAGCAGTTGAAGTGGGTTGAAAAGTTTGTTGCGAAGGCTCTATCAACAATCAGGCAAGAATTTGGCATTAAAAGGATTGAGGCTATCTGTGACATGGGAGATCGGCGGCGTATGGTGGGTGCGGTGGCCTAAAACGAAGCAGAAAGAAACTTATAGAGAAGCACACAACTGAATACACCATCCCACTAAGGGCGCAATAAGCGAGGAGTAAAGTGAGTATCGATCCTGACAAGGATACGGTAGTTGCTTTTTTTTGTTCAATTTTCAGGTTCAGGGAGGTGGGTAGACACAGATACAATACAACGGATATCGGCAAGAGGCGGCAGCATAGGAAAACGTTAAATCAATGAAGGAGACAAAATATGATCGAAACACAATGGTATTTAATAGGCATGAGAATTGATTATGTAGACGGCACATCCAAACACCTACAGTTTCCATCGCAAGGTGAAAGTCCAAAACAAGCACTGAAGGCAGCCGTGGAGCTTGTTCTGAAACATGCCAGCAAGCCCATAGACGACATTACTCCGGTTGTGACGGGCACTACACCACCACCTGAGTCAAAACAACATATTACCGGAGATATAGCGTCTCTCCTCGGTATTTAACCCGGCATCGTAGTAAATATCACACCAGCGGGTTGACCAGCTTCAGCTTATTGTCAACTAACAGGCCGTTCTGCATATCTTCGGTGTAAAGCAGGGTGCATTTATTATCCAGTGCAGAGGCGATAATCAGGCTATCCCAGAAGGATACATTATACTTGCCACGGATACGAAAAGCATCCTGATAAACTTTGAAGTCAAGCGGTACGACACTGGCAAAGGCCGCAATTCCCTTGGTTACTTTGGTCTTGATGGTGGCTTCGTCAAAGCCGTATTTGCGGAATAGAATCCAGTGGAATTCATTAACCACCTGCACGGAGGAGATTACCGTACTGTCAGCCGGTATCTCCTCCAGCAGGGTTAAAGCCTTGCGTTGTTTGTCATGATCCTTCTCGGAATCCAGGAAGGCATAAATCCAGATGTTGGAGTCAATGAAGATGTTAGATTTCACGGTAGATTTCATCCCGAGAAACTGCCTGATACTGGCTCACCGCTATGGGCTTGTAAAATTCGGCAGGCAGTTTGTTCTTTACCGCTGCTTGTTTTTTTTGTACTCGTCCGTAACGCTGCATAACGAATTCATAGAAGTCTGAGACCTCACGACGGGCAGTATCGGGAAGGGTGGAGAGGTCGAGAATGTTGGCTGTTGCTTTCATGGTAATGTCACCTGTGTTGAATTTACAGGTGATAATAATTCACTTGTGCATATTGTCAAGTGAAAAGAAAAGTGCTGTTTTGTTGTCAAATTGACTCTGTTGGAAGTTTTAATTCACTAATGGTCGGACTTATGATACTGCTTAGCAAGCACACCAACTCTGACTAGCACTACCTACTGAGGATAAAATGAAAATTCATTGTTGGATACTTGCCCTTATTCTAACAACAATTCCGTCGTTATCAATCGCTAGCGCACTGGACTGCCATGACTATCTGATTGGATCAAAGTACGTAATTATTGATTCATCTACGTTGTACATGTCCAGAGTCATTGACAGAGGAATTTTTGGGAAAGGCCGAGGAGAGTCAATACATGTGTCAAATAATCAAAGCTTTGAGATAAAGTCAGTTGACAGTAGTTTAAGTAGTTATGTAGTGGATTTTGGATATATGTCTGCATATTATATGTGTTACAGCTTGGGTTCTGACATTAACTTTTCCCACGTGTTTCCAAATAGCGTCATTGAAAAGATTGACAAGCATCTAAACAATAAAATTTGGGTTAAGGATAATATTAGTTCTTTATGCGCAGATACGTATTCGTGTAAACAAATTACAATTAACAAATCTGCAGAAGCAACAATTGAGTCCAAAGAAATAGGCTATAAAAATCCTGAAAACTCTACCGACCGAGTATTCTATTACAATATTAGTTTCTTGTCTGGTTCTAAAGCATATATTAGCGTAACCAACTTTGATGAATCGCTTTCAAACGGGAACATTGTTGAAGATCGTAAAGAAATTGCAAAATTAAAAGCTATGTCAGATGAAGAGGAGCAAGTTAGAGCCGAAGCAGCCAGGGTAGAAGAAGCCCGTCGCACTGAAGAAGCCAGGGTAGAAGCGGAACAAAAAGAAAAGGAATTAGCCCAGAAAAAAGAAACGGAACGACTTCAGCTCCTAAAGGAACAATCTGATATTGTTGCCACTCTGAAAAAAGGCGGAATTTACAGAGGGAAGGCACTATGGCTTAAATATCCTAAATTCGGTATGACTGGTCTTACTCAGATAAAAATAACCGATATTGTATTAGAAACAAAAGAGGAAGGTAGTCCAGGTTATACATACACAAGTAAATATATCATTCTAAAGGTTGATTGCGATGATTATAATGTTTCAGAGCTAAAATACGATAACAACTTAGAAGAAATTTTGGAAGATTATCATCAGAAAAACATCGGAGCTAAATGGGGCAAACGGGCATTGGCAGAAATAGAAAAAGGCAATGTCTTTATTGGCATGACAAAAGCTCAAGTAATCGCAGGTTGGGGCAGACCTGGTGATATTAACAGAACCGCTGGCTCATGGGGAGTACACGAGCAGTGGGTGTATGGTAGCAACTATCTTTACTTTGAGAATGGCACACTGAAATCTTGGCAAGACTGAATACCAAGGCTCTCATAGCTCTAATAAATGTTTAGAAATATCAGAGGGGATGACAAGTCTATTTTAGCTTTGAACAAGAATCCTTATCACCTAACTCACAAGCCTTCTTGAAGTCAGAAGTTGCATTTTCAAGTTTACCAATTTTTAAGTATGCTTCTCCCCTACCGGCATAAGCATAATAATAAGCAGGATCTATTGATATAGATTTGTTGAACTGCTCAATTGCTTTTTCAAATTCTAATTTCCCATGATAAGCGAGACCTCTGTTTTTGAAGAAATTTGGTTTAGTTGTGTCTAAAGCTATTGCTCTGTTGCAATCATCCATTGCCTTATCATACTCACCTTTTTTGTTTAATGCATAAGCTCTCATATTGTAGAACATAGGGTCACTTTTTATTGCCAAAGCATCATTCATGGATTGAATTGCTACATCATATTCACCTAGTTCAATAAATGCCTGAGCTTTAAATACAAAAACTTTTGGACTCTTACAACCTAGTGATATGGCTTTATTATAATCGGTAATAGCTTCACTATATTTATTAGTAAAATAGTAGACATTTCCTCTGCCGTGATAAGGATCATAAGCATTCGGATTTTGTGCAATCATTATGTTAATAATAATCATAGATTTATCATAATTTTTTTCTTTCATAGCCAAGTTGAATTCATCAGACGACTGCTTATTGCTTGCTATCTTGGCGTCCCACTCATATTTATTGATTAAATTATATCCTCTGGAACGCATACATTCATTCATCAATGTTACATTTTGAAATCCTTCCTGAACTCCTGCACTAATTGGTGAAGTAACGTTTCCGTAAGGTACAAAGCTACTCTTTTGTGAATCATACTTGCACTCACTGAAATCTTTCTGTGCTTCTGAATCATTCTTTGAAGGATTGACCCAGACATTCTGATTTGCACAACCCGAAGAACATAGTAATGCAGTGGCTATAAATAAATACGATATCTTCATTGATTAACCGCCTTGGTATAAATATGAAATATTTTTCAGTTTATAGCACAGCTCCGAGTTAATGGGTAATGAAAACTATAGTTCAGCATTGCAGCCGTTCCGGTTCGTGTATTCGCCGCAAAAACCCTTGCGCGGCTCTCCACTCCTTCCCTTGTTCGTGAATGCGTAAAAGCCTGTTAAGCCGTATTATACCTGGGCTATCAGCTTAATGCCGGTTCATGTATTCGCACGCAGATGAAGCCTTGCGCGTGCTCTCCATTCCCTTTCGTGATTGTGGCAGAGTATAAAAGGCATTCACATCACACCACGTTCCATTCGACTACGGTATCCCTTCGTTTCATTCCAGCGGCGTCATGCTCACCAAACCTGAGTCGCCCTGCAAAGTGCGATGAAGCTGCACCTTACAGGACAGAAGCAAGCGCAACACGTCACTGGACAAGGATAGTGCCCGTCTGACCTCTCGCATGAGACAGGTGCGCGGGAGGTCAGACGTTCACGTCCCTTGCTTGTGCTGTATTGCACCCGCAGGCACAGACGCTTCACAAAACGGGATAAAGCCTCCGTATTGTTCGCAGAGGCCAAGGCGTCAGGTTTTGTGCATCCAGTAATGCCCAATACCTCCCGTCAGTGAGTGTGAAAGACTGAAGGCCGGTAAGTAGGGAGCACAGCACAGGGTATGCCAACACCCCCCGGCGCTCCTTCCC
>JABBNX010000134.1 GCA_019352135.1 Pseudomonadota bacterium | reverse complement strand
CGTAAGATGAAAGAAGTCTACATTATTTCAGCTATTATTGCAATTAGACACTAGCAATTTGCCCGGTATGTCACGGGCGGCGGTAGCCATAAAAACCGCAAGACAAACCAGCCAGTTACAAAGTATCCCCCGGACAAAGGCGGCCGAAAAGGTAAGCTGACATTTGGCAGAGGCGATGCGGATGGCGGTTTCTGCGACCCTCCCCTGTTCCCAGAGACGTGTTTCAAAAAGCAGCCACGCGAAAAACAACGCACCGACAAAATTGCCGACAAGCACAATTGTCCAGTTTTTGGCAAGATTACTCCACGATATTTCACCGTGGAGGGCGGCTCCCGCCAGCAGGCTGTTTCCGGTAAACAGCTCGGCGCCACAGACAACAACAAGCATCAAACCGATCGAAAACAGGCTTCCTCCCAGAAATTTGGAAATTCCGATGCCGACAAACTGGGCGGCATCCTGGGTAACCACTGTTGACAACTGAGCACCGAATGCGATGTAAAATCCGGCAAGAAGGCTGAGAACCAGGGTTCGCCCGATATTTTGATCAAGAACGCGGCGGCCGTTTCTCGCGATAGTATGGGCCGTCTCACGAGGCGTCAAAAACATTTTATGATCAGAGCTCATACCGTCTCCACCGGCCATTGGTAACAAGATAAACGGAAGATAAGAAAAGGGAACCATCAGCTTTATTGCTGTGTACCATATCCAAGTTTTTTGCATGATTTCGTTTTGATTCTATAACAGAAATCGAAAGTCTCTGACAGCGTAAAAGGCACAATCGAGTGTTCCCTTCCGTAACTCGCTCCGTAAATGTTCTGCTGCCACCCGTTTACCCTCCAGAAAGTCAGCCATTACTCCCTCATCAAAATCCGCGACCGCTTCGGTCAGTTTCAAACGCGCTTCCTCCACCTCCTGCGCAGATCCTGGCGGAATCGGCTTCCGCAGCACCGTACTTCCCTGATTGGACCGGATTTATATGTTGCTCTAAATTTGCCGACTGGTGGAAGTCGGGTATAATTGCGACAGATGCTAGCATCAGTAAGGATGGAGGATATCATGAGCAGATTTGAGCATATTATTGTCGAAGTCGCTGCAGCACTGGAGCAGGAACCATCCGTCAATATTCACCGTTTTCCGGTACAGATCAAATTCTCTGATGGAGTGCTTACCCTTGAGGGTGAAATGGAACAGATCGCGGCCAAGAAAAAAGCGCTTGATCTGGCAGCAGCAGTAAAGGGAGTGACCGGAATAGTAGATCGGCTGAGACTCGTTCCCGCTGCGCCGATGGAAGATGGTGAAATCCGGGACCATGTCTGCAACGCCCTGCTTGCCGAGAACCTGCTGGCCTCGTGTGCCATTTGGGCTATCGTCAAGAAAAAACCGGAGGTGGTCAGGGAAGCTGATCAGGGAATGGACGGAAGCATAGACATAGAGGTGGATGATGGGGTAGTGATCCTTAACGGCGCTGTAACAAGCCTTTCCGAAAAACGACTGGCTGGAGTCCTTGCCTGGTGGGTTCCAGGAAGCAGGGACGTGGTCAACGGAATCGAAGTTGTTCCACCCGAGGAAGATACTGACGATGAGATAGTGGATGCCGTGCGGCTGGTTCTGGAGAAGGATCCGTTCGTCAATGCAGGACAAGTAAAGGTCACATGCCGCAACTTTGCGGTAACCATCGAAGGACTTGTGAAGAACGAGACCCAACGGAAAATGGTTGAGACGGACTGCTGGTTTGTGTTTCGCGTCAACCGGGTCAATAATTTGTTGCAGGTCGAGGAATAGTCAGATGAACATCTCAGAAAAATCCCAATTCCTCACCCACCTGCTGTCCAACCAAACAGTGCCTGGAAATGGAGGTGACCCATGAGTGATCAAAACAATGCTGACAAGTTGAAAACTACTGTAGCGGATCGTATCAGCGGTGCCGTGTGGGGGCAGTTTATAGGAGATGCTTTCTGCCTTGGCAGTCACTGGATTTATGATTTTGCAGAACTGGAGCAGCGCTTTCCCGGCGGTCCCCGGGGATTCGAAAAACCAGAGGTTGGACACTATCATGCCGGCAAGGAACCGGGAGATCTGACCCACTATGGCGACGGGGCTCTGCTTCTGCTCCGCTCGTTGCATGATCGGTCAGGCTTTGATGCCGCAGATTTTGGTTCGCGCTTCGTGTCCTTGATCGAGTCACCCGGTTATAGCGGCTATCGTGATCATGCCGCCAAAGATACGCTGGCTAACTACCGTGCGTTCCGGATGAGCCATCCGGATCAGGCATACAGCTATCAGGATGGAGCTGATGACGACCAGCCGGCCAGCATCACCCGACTGGCGCCGCTGGTTGCCCGGTATTTCACCGATCCAGATCTGGAGGGCATTGTGGAACGCGCCACGAAGGTGTGTCAGAATAACGAACGGGCAATTGCCTATAACCTGACGCACGCCATGATTCTGCAAAAACTTTTCAACGGCTTTACGCTGGATGATGCGGTCGGTAGTACCGCAGCATATGCTACCCGGTTGGGAAGCGAGGGCATCGAGCTGGACGGAAGAATCGCTGAAGCTATTACCGATCGGCATCTGCCGGTACGGGAGGTTACCCTGAAATTCGGGCAATCCTGTCCTCTTGCGAGCAGTTTCCCCGGGGCATTACAGTGCGCTTTACGCTATTCCGATGACTTTGGTGAGGCGCTGCGTGCCACGGCTGCTGTTGGCGGTGATAATGCCGCGCGGGCGGCCATGATTGGTGCCTGGTTGGGAGCCTCACTGGGGATTCAGGCACTACCCCCTCGCTGGCGCGAAACACTGACGGCTCGTGAAGAGATTGACAAAGGGGTTGATTGGTTGCTGCGGACTATTCAGCCCTGAGCCGCCTTTTCCAACCTCTTCTTTCGTTGTATCCCGGCTAAAGTTTTTTCGTGCCGTTAATACAGGAAAAGCACCCGATGAATTCCGAGTGCTTTCCGTTAAAATGATTGGCGCGGGCCGAGATACTTTTTCCCAATCTGTCGGCATTCCCTCTACGCTGCAAAATGGCACGCCCATTCTTGGGCCGTATCATTCAGGTCAACCTGAGAGTCTGTCTTTTTTAAACGGTTTATACGCGCTTGACGGATGGTTTAATACGCTTCCGCGTTGTCTTGCCAGCGCCAATACTCTGTGCTCCAAAATACCGTTAAACCGTTCGAGCATCCGTCGTTATTTCACTATCACCCGGAAAAACGCTTCAGGCTTCCTTCTCCAAAGAAGGCTTGCACACCACGTTTTTGAATCCAGGACGCATTTTAAAGGTATCGACAGGCTCCTCATGAAAGTATGAACGCATACTCCAGAGCATTGCCAAAGATCTATTCTTTCTACAGTTTTATTATACCCATTTTTATGAAAAACGTCAGATATTTTCATATAGCTTTCTATTTTTGTACGGATTTAACGGACCAGGCCATAGCGCCGAAGTAATCGAAAAAAACGACAATTAAATAAGGACCCTTACTGCCGGGCAATCAAATAGTGGTCGACTTCATTTTTTACCCTGGCAATAACGCTCTGATGCTGACACACACGCACCGGCGCACACCGGATTGCCCATAATGTCAATGATAGCTGATCCTCCCGGACGGGATGAACATAATATTATTCCAGCCTTGTTGACAACGCACTTGCCAAGACCACAGACCACTTCATCATTTTTGTTCAGCATAATGGTGCCGCCTGGGGGCGCACAGATGATATGCCCGAACTTATTCTGAGCACAGTTGCCCATGGCAAAAGCTGCGGTCGCTGATGTCAGAAACAAAAGCAAACTGATTGAAAACAAATACCTACACATATGAGGTTCCCCTTTGCAGTAAAGACAAGAGATTATGCAACAATATCAGTCAATGCGGAAGAAACTTCTGCGATCAGTTCGTCATCATATCCTGCATTGCACAATATCTCAAATATATGGAATGCAATTTGTACGGCCTTGCATGGGTAAGTAATGACTCTTGCAGTTGTTGATGTGGATATATTTCAGCAATGAAATAGGGATGCGAAAAACTCAGCAGACCATGTTTATTCACTATGATGCAAATGAAAAGAGCCGACCTTGATTGTCAATTGCGCAGACAACACTTCGCTAAGTAATTGCCCGAATTCTTCTATGTTGTATGGTTTTGCAACAGCAGCAGTAAAACCGTAGGCGACGTAGTCAGACATGATCGGATCATTTGAATAGCCACTCGAAACAATCAGACACGCCGTAGAATCGATGGCAAGAATCTGCTGTGCTGCCTCCTTTCCTCCCATGCCTCCCGGTATAGTGAGATCCATGATGACGGCCAAAAAGGGTTCCCCTGACTCTCTGGCAGCTTTGTACCGTGATACCGCCTCCGCGCCATTTACACATGTTGTTACCTGATACCCCAAATATTCCAGTATTTCGGACGTCATATCCCGTATCATTTCTTCGTCGTCCATGACAAGGATGGATCCACCAGAATGACAACCTGTATTCCGCGAGGTTGAGGACGTTTGATATTTTGAGTATGTCTCACCGATAGATGGGAGGTGGATTGTGAACGTTGTCCCCTTTCCTACTGTGGAACGGGCGCCAATGTGACCGCCATGCCTATTGATAACCGAATGGACCGAGGCGAGCCCCAGTCCGTTCCCTGCCGGCTTGGTCGTGAAGTATGGGTCAAAAATCTTTTTCATCACTTCATCCGGCATTCCGCACCCCTGATCGGAGACTGTTAAGCGGACATATCTGCCGGAAGGAAGGGACAGGGCGTTATTGTCATCAAGTGTCTCGTTTTGTGCGGTAGCTGTCAGCGTTCCCCCACCTGGCATAGCTTGCGAGGCGTTGATTATGAGATTATGCAATACTTGGCTCATCTGCCCTTCGTCCGCATCTATTGCATCGACCGAATCAGAAATTTCGATAACCCCCTTAACATTTGTTCCACGAAGGGCAAGATCGACGGTTTCTTTGACAATGTTCTGGAATGAAATGACTTTTCTGATCGGTTCGCCACCGCGGGCGAAGGTCAGGAGCTGATGAGCGAGTTCAGTCGCCCGAACGGATGCCTTTTCTGCCTCCACCAGTGGTTTGTATGATTTGTGAGAGGGGTCAATAAATATTTGTGCAAAGGACACATTCCCCATGATACCTGTCAGAATATTATTGAAATCGTGAGCAATTCCACCGGCGAGGAGGCCAAGAGACTCAAGTTTATCAATTTGCATCTGCTCATTTTCATGTTTCTTCTGCTCGGTAATGTCGCGGAATGACCAGAACCGTCCCACAATTTCATCACCTATTTTGAGAGGTTGGGAATATCGGTCAAAAAGACGTCCGTCGGCAAGATTGAGCAGGTCGCGGCTCGTTTTTTCCGGGTGTTCGTATAATTGCATGACTTTAGCAAAGAACTCATCTGGTTGAGCCATCTGGGCCGTAACGTATTTGATGACTGGGCGGATAGCACCCTTAACCAATAGCTCTTTCGGAACGTTCCAAAGACTGATGAATTTCTGATTCCACCGCACAATCATTCCGTTTCGGTCCACAATCAGGATTCCATCGGCTGTTGATTCGAGGGCAGCATTGGTCAAAGAGATGGAGTATGACAGCTGTGCCTCTGTCCTCTTGCGCTCGGTGATATCCATGATGGCATGCATCAGGTGCTGCTCACCACTGAATATGAACGGAACAAATAGGACGTCGATATCGACCTCCTTTCCGAAGGTGGTGACTATATGAAAATCACCACGCTGTTCAATTCCTGTCCTTAGGGCTTTCTCTGCAAAATCAAGCAACCCGAAGCGTTGCCAGGATTCGATGTTCCGGAAATTCTGCTGCATCAATTGTTCGGTTGACCCCCCAACGATTTTGGTCGCTGCTTCATTGGCTGAGACGTACTCACCTGTAGCCTTGTAGGTCCCAATGCCCACGGGGGACGTGCTCAGAATTGTCTGAATATAGTTCATCGCATCGACTGTTTGCTCTTCCGCTTTTTTACGATCGGTTATGTCCTGGGCAATCCCTGTTGTTCCAACGACCTCCCCCTGTTCATCAAAGAGCGGGGTTTTGTAATAGAGGTGCCATCTGTTTCCAGCAGGCGTAGTAATCAGTGTTTCCCCCTGCTTTTTCTTACCCGATAAGCACACTTCACTGTCACCGGCGATATACTCTTCCGCCATGTCTCGGGGGAATAACTCAAAGTCCGTCTTGCCGAGACATTCCTCGATAGTATGACCACAGGCTTTGGCGTACGGTTCGTTTACCACTTCCAGGCGACTGTCACAGTCCTTGAGCCACGCCATCATCGGCAGATTGTCCAATATCGCACGTTGGCGTAACAACAGTCTTGAATTAGCTATTTCCAGCTGTTTATGCTCCGCAATCTCTCTCACCAGCAATTCATTTGTCTGCAGCAGTTGAGCGTTTGCTTCGGAGAGCTGAGCAGTCCGTTCGACAACCAGCTTTTCCAGGAAGCGGTTGCGCTCCTCCAGATCTTTCAGTGGATAGATTTCGTCCTCACCAGCGACTCCAAAAGAGACAGAGATACTACTGTGTGAGATTTTCCAACCGGTGGGTTCGTTGCGGAAAATAAGTACCAGGCGGGCTATTTTTCGTGACAGGACATGCTCTTCAATTGGCAGGTGGATGATGAAGGTGCTGGTTGCAACTGCGATCGTATCAGCCAGTAACTGGATGGCCACATCCTTGAGTTCTATATTGATCGGATCTTTGACCTGGGCAAAATCCTGACGGGTAATCGCGATCCATGCTTCCCTGTCTTTAACCAGAAAGTCTCCGCTTCCAGTAATGCCAGTAAAGTTCTCGCTGAAATAAGTGGTGAGCAGATCATCGCGGAATGAATACATCTGTATGTAATTGTCAAACAGTTGTCGAATCTTCTGATAATCACTTGCATCCATTGAGACGAACCTCTCTATCGGTAAAACACTTTTTGTCGTGTATACTGACTGGGTAACTACCTGAATTACCGATGTATATTGAAATCGGCTTATAAACAATCATACTGGTTTCTCAGCCCCTGTCAAATAACCTGGAAGGAAGTGACCAATTGCCCCCCCTCCCAACAGAAGGGCTCGTACCGACCAGATAATTGGCGTGTTTGGTAATAGATATAGGATATGGAGTTTTTGCAGGGACTTCAGTTAAATGGGATTAGTTGATCTATCGATAAAACACCATAGATATTTTTGACTAAAAAAAAAGGGGGTAGCCATTTAAGCTAACCCCTCGAATTTTTTGGTGGAGCTGAACAGGATCGAACTGTCGACCTCCTGACTGCCAGTCAGGCGCTCTCCCAGCTGAGCTACAGCCCCACACATAGAACATTTTAAGACTTACGAATACCGACATGCACCCAGCAACAAAAAATCTGTCCGAAATTGTGCGTGTATTTCAATAAAGCATCCGCATGACCCGAAGTTGGCGGCTCCGAAAATGTCCGAAGTAGATACAACAAACAGCGACACTCGTCAATATTTATTTTTGAATAATCTCCGATGCTGAAGTGAGGGTACCCTCTGTAGCACCTGATATTTCGGATTGTCTGCCGTTTTCTGGAACAGATGTATATGGATTTAAACGGATCAATGAGATTGCTTTGTCAACATGGGTGAAGGATGCGGCATTAAAAAGTATTTTAACTAAATCTTAATAGTGGATGTTTATACAGGAATTACATGCTATATATAATTTACCTTTTGTGATTGAAAACGGCAAGATAAAGATCAGGCCGGATGTGCCAGGATGAATTTATTGGCGACTACGAGATTTCTGTTTGAATAGTTCGTTATAAACCACCGGAGGTCATGAACAGTGAGCTTCATCCTTGCCCTTGATCAGGGAACAACCAGCTCCCGCGCTGTACTATTCGACCACGACGGCACTATCCGTGGTCTCGCCCAGAAAGAATTCCGTCAGATCTTTCCCGCGCCCGGCCTGGTGGAGCACGACGCCGAGGAGATCTGGGCCTCCCAGGTTGGCGTGGCGGTGGAGGCGATTGCCCGGGCCGGTGTGACTGCCGCCGATATTGCCGCCATCGGCATCACTAACCAGCGGGAGACAACGGTCGTCTGGGAGCGCGCGACAGGCAAGCCAATCCACAACGCCATCGTCTGGCAGGACCGGCGCACTGCGGCCGAGTGCAACTTGCTCCGGTCACAGGGACATGAGCCGACCTTTCGCGCCAAAACCGGATTGGTGCTGGACCCTTATTTTTCCGGTACCAAGCTCGCCTGGTTGCTCGATCATGTGCCCGGCGCCAGGACAAAAGCCGAGGCGGGACTTCTGGCCTTCGGCACCATCGATTCCTGGCTCGTCTGGAACCTTACCGGCGGCGAACGCCACATTACCGATGCCAGCAACGCCTCCCGCACGCTGCTGTTCAATATCCACGCCGGAGCCTGGGATCCGCAATTACTGGAACTGCTCCGCATCCCCCCGTCAATCCTGCCCGAGGTCGTCGGTTCCAGCCAGATATACGGCCATACTGCGGCTCGTTTTCTTGCCGCGCAGGTGCCAATTGCCGGCATCGCCGGCGATCAGCAGGCGGCACTGTTCGGACAGCTCTGCGACCGGCCGGGGATGGTCAAAAACACCTACGGCACCGGCTGTTTCATGCTGATGCATACCGGTACACTGCCGGTGACTTCCGGGCATAACCTCATCACCACTGTTGCTTGCAAAATAGAGGGCCGAACCGAATATGCCCTCGAAGGCAGCGTCTTTGTGGCCGGGGCAGCGGTGCAGTGGCTGCGGGATGGTCTTGGCATCATCCGCACCTCTGCCGAGGTTGAATCGCTGGCCGCCTCTGTTCCTGACAACGGCGGAGTCTACCTTGTTCCGGCCTTTACCGGCCTGGGAGCCCCCCACTGGGATCCGTATGCCCGTGGTGCCCTGTTTGGCATCACTCGCGGCACCACCGCCGGGCATATTGCCCGGGCCACCCTGGAAAGCATCGCCTTCCAGACAGCCGATCTGCTGAAAGCGATGGAGGCGGATGCCGGCACTCCGCTGAGTGAACTGCGGGTTGATGGCGGTGCGACCACCAACGATCTGCTGATGCAGTTTCAGGCCGATCTCCTCGGGGTCCCGGTCGTACGGCCACAGGTGCGGGAGACGACGGCACTGGGGGCAGCCTATCTGGCCGGACTGGCCGTTGGCTATTGGCAGGATCGCGGGGAAATCCGGCAGCTCTGGCAGGCGGAGCATACCTTTACCCCGGCAATGGAGCCAGAGAAGGCCGCAGAACTGCGACGGAACTGGAGCAGGGCGCTGGAGCGGTCAAAGGGGTGGGCTGAGTAATGAGTAACTTTGCTGAAAACAACATTTTCAAACTTCCGTACGAGACTGTAGCGATATAATATGCCCACAAATGCACACGTGAACAACCAGACAGCACAACGCAATGTCTTCGCTGCGGTGTTATCTTCGCAAAAGTACACCCGGTAGGATTGGTCTGTCAGTGTACGACAATCCGCCTTCCTTCAACTGGCGACACGACGAAAAACGAGCCAGCCACCGGCCATCAGAAGGGCGATACCAATCATGCGGCTTGAATCAAGCGGTATATGGCGACCGCCGAACATGCCGAAGTGGTCCATAATTACACCGGTGGCAAGCTGGCCTGCAATGATGGCAGCCATGGCAGCAGCAGTGCCGATCCGCGGCACCACAAATATCGTCATGGTAACAAAGAAAGCCCCCAATAATCCTCCGGTCAACTCCCACCACGTTGCTCCGGTAACCTCCCGCATGCTTCCACGTCCGGCCAGCAGCACCACTATGAACAGT
>JABBNX010000133.1 GCA_019352135.1 Pseudomonadota bacterium | reverse complement strand
AAACCGGATCACATTCGCGAGCCTTGAGATATGCCGTCAGCGGAGAATCAGCCAACGCAACACCGCAGGGGTTGGTATGCTTGATAATGACAGCGGCACTCTGTTCAAATTCCTTGACGGTTTCAATGGCAGCGTCCAGATCGATGATATTATTGAAGGAGAGCTCTTTGCCCTGGAGTTGCTGGGCGTTGGAGACACACGGCTCGGAGATGCGGTTCTCAACATAAAATGCGGCCGTCTGGTGCGGATTTTCGCCATAGCGCAGATCCTGGGCTTTTTTGACCTGCAGGGTAAAGACCGGTGGATATTCCTGCACTTCATTGGTCAGTCGCGCTCCCAGATAGTTGGAGATGGCGCCATCGTACGCTGCGGTGTGCTGAAACACCTTGACCGCCAGGGCGAAGTTGGTCGCCGCCGAAACGGCGCCTGCTGTTGCTTTCATCTCTTCAAGCACCTGCGCATAATCAGCGCTGTCAACCAGCACGGTGACATCCGGATAATTCTTGGCTGCCGAGCGAAGCATGGTCGGCCCGCCAATATCAATATTTTCAATGGCATCTTCCAGATGGCACCCTTCCTTGGCTGTTGTCGCCTCAAAGGGGTAAAGATTTACGACCACCATGTCAATGTTTTCGATGCCGTGTTCTTTCATCATGGCAACATGGTCCGGATTCGAACGCATCCCGAGCAGACCACCATGCACCTTTGGGTGCAGGGTTTTCACCCGGCCATCCAACATTTCCGGAAAGCCGGTAAACTCCGAAACATCCTTAACGGTTAACCCTGCTTCCCGCAACAATTTCGCTGTACCACCGGTGGAGAGCAGTTCCACACCATATTTCGCCAACTGCTGTGAAAACTCAATTACACCGCTCTTGTCAGAGACACTGATCAGCGCCCTGGTAATCTTTGCCATGCTCATACTCCTTGCTGTGATAGATTATCTGAAATATCGAAGTGATCAACTATGAGGAAAATCTATATGCCGCATAAAAAGCGTTTCGAAAAGCGGGGTTCCGGAAAGAGGCACTACCCGGAAGCGATGCGCCAGCTCCTCAACCACCCTGAAACCTTCCCTGCACGCAAGCGCCTTTTCTACGCCTGCTAAAACCCCTTCAGGGATAAAACGGGTAGTTTGTACCATGCTTCCATCAAAAATTCCAATCGTTTTCAGCCATTCGGCCCGTAAAAAAGCGCCGAAAGAACCGGTCAAAATCACCTGTTTCAAGGCATTGCACTGTATACGGGAATGTTCTGCAAGGACGTCGATCCCCGCCCGGATTGCAGCTTTGGCAAGTTGCACCTGCCGGATATCCTCCTGGGACAACACAATCAGCCGTTCTGCATCTCGAAACAGGACAAAAGCGCCAGCTCCCCGGTACTCAATCACGCGTGTCGCCAGGTTGGAGTCAAGCTCTGCCGGGTTCCGCAGCCTGCCGCTGGATTCTACAAGATTACAGCGCAGCAGTTCCGAAACCGCTTCAATCGCGCCCGAACCGCAGATACCGCAGGGGTGACCGTTGCCAATGATCCGCAACGTGAGACGTTCATCTTCGATCCGAACCGAGCTGATGGCACCCGGCAGGGCAGCCATACCACAGGAGAGGTTGCCACCTTCAAAGGCAGGGCCGGCTGCGGCAGAGGTTGCCCAGATCGTCTCTCCCGTAACCAGCGCAATTTCCCCGTTGGTACCCATATCAAGACAGAATGTTGCTTCACCCGGTTCAGCCCCGTAGACAAATGCTACCGTATCGCCGCCAACAAAGCCGCCCGGCATCGGAAACAGATAGATAGCGGCGCTGCCGTCCCACTCCAGATCGGCAGCAGAGAGATGCGTACCGGCCGTGTAGAGAGGGCGATACGGGGGAAAGACCAGCGAGTTGAGCTCCAGCCCCATCAAAATATGCTGCATGGCCGGATTTCCCGCAATAGCCACCGTATGTACGTCATTCCAGGCGATACCGGCTGTATCGCACAGCTCCTGCCCCATCCGCCTCAGCTCGGCACGAATCAGCGTCGACATTTCATTCCGGATCGATGCCGAGTTGACGGCGGCATCCAGACGAGAGACCACGTCGGCGCCAAAACGGCGTTGAGGGTTCAAAGCGCCGGTAATGGCACGGCGCTCACCGCTGCCGCAATCGACCAGCGAAGCGGCCAGGGTTGTGGTTCCAAGGTCTATCGCAACTGCGTACATAACATTATCTGGCCATTCAGCATAATTACTTCAGGTATACCCGCGGCACCCGTTTGCTGATGCCGCAGAAAATAGTATAGGGGATGGTGTCGGCCCACCCTGCCAACTCCTCGGCATGAATACAGTTTCCCCGGTCGTCGGGCCCCATCAGGGTCACGGTATCTCCCACAGCAACACCTTCAATGCCGGTCACATCGATCATGGTCCAGTCCATGCAAACGGTGCCGGCAACTCTGGCCCGCTGGCCGCGGATCAGCACTTCGCCCTTGTTGGTGAGCGAACGCGGATATCCGTCGGCATATCCGACCGGAACACTGGCAATCAGCGTGCGCCGGCCTGCGGTAAAACGGCGGGCATAACTGATTGTTGTTCCGGGATCCACCCATTTGAGCATGGCAATGCGGCTTTTAAGGCGCATTACCGGCTTGATAGCAAGCTTCCCCTGAAAATCGGCAGACGGCAGAGCGCCATACATGGTGATTCCAGGCCTGATCAGATTACAGTCGGGGATATCCCGCAGCAATGCGGCGGCACTGTTGGCAATATGTATATAGCGCGGCTTGAAACCGGCTGTGCGGATCTCGGCCAGCGCCCATGCAAACCGTTCTCCCTGGAGCCTGGTGAAATACTGACCTGATTCATCGAGCTCATCAGCAGTGGCAAAATGCGATATCACCCCTTCGAGAGCAATATTTTGCAACTTCTTCAACTCGGCAAGAAATTGGGGGACTTCGGTATAAGGAATCCCAAGACGCCCCATGCCGGTATCGATCTTGAGATGCACCTGCGCCCTGCGGAAAAGCTTACCGGCAGATGCAGCCTGGTTGAGCGCCTGTGCCTGTTCCAGCGTAAAAACAGCTGTGGAGAGGTTGTAGCCGATACATTTCCGTTCCTGACCGGGATAGATACCACCCAGCAGGAGGATCGGCTTATCGCTGCCGCTTTTGCGGAGCTGGATTCCTTCGGCCAGGAAAGCGACGCCGAAGGCGTCGACCCCCAGAGATTCCAGCTCCCGGCTGATATCCATGAAACCGTGCCCGTAGGCATCTGCTTTTACAACCGCCAGAATCTCGGTCCGCCGGGGAATGGATGAGCGAATCAACTGATAGTTGTGTTTAAGCGCGGAAAGATCAATTTCGGCGTAGGTCGGACGTCCATCGTACAAAATAATATCTCCTCAGATCAGTCTTTATGTAAACACACAACCGCCTCACGCGGAGGCGCAGAGAAAGTCACAGCAAAGCCGAAGCGTGGCACTAAAGAACCAGCTTTTTCCGCGCGGCAGTCAGACAGCGCCCCATTTCGACGCTGTTACGACAGGCCAACGCCGCCCGCGCCAGGCGCTTGCATGCATCAAAGCTGTTGGAGCGGATTGCCTGTTTCACGACCGGTATACTGGGAGCCGAGAGGCTGAATTCCCGGATGCCCATGCCGGTCAGAAGCAGCGCGCACAAAGGGTCAGCTGCCATTTCTCCGCAAAGGGATACTTTTTTACCGACTTTGTTGGCAGCATCAGCAACACGTTTAATGGAATGCAGGATTGCGGGATGGTACGGATCATAATACTGCTTGACGCTGGCATTATTGCGGTCGGCTGCCAGGGTATACTGAATCAGGTCATTAGTGCCGATACTGACATAATCGACCTCCTGCAGCAGATAGTCGATAATCAGTACCGCCGCCGGAACCTCGATCATGATCCCGAGCGGGATATAGCCGGGCACGTCATGACCTGCACGCAGCAGTTCGTTTCTCACCGTTGTCAGAATTTCCCTGATCTGACGGATTTCATCCAGGCTGCTGATGAGCGGAAACATGATCGTCGCGCTGCCGGCATGTGCTGCGAGCAAAATACCGGCCAGCTGTTCCTTGAATATGTCCTGCCGCTCCAGCGAGACACGAATCGAGCGCCACCCCAAAAAGGGGTTATCCTCATGAGGATACGGAAAATAGGAGAGACCTTTGTCGCCGCCAATATCAAGCGTGCGTATGTTCACCGTCTGGCCGGGAAATCCCTTCAATATTTTGCGGTAGATTCCGGCCTGTTCATCACGGGTTGGAAATGCGGAGCGAGCCATGTATGGAAACTCGGTACGATAGAGCCCTACCCCTTCGGCACCGTGCAGATTGGCAACCCGGACATCGGAGATTAATCCGATATTGGCGCTCAGGGTAATCGCAACGCCATCGGTCGTTACCGCCGGCAGATCACGAATACTTTCCAACTCCTTCATTCGTTCCGTATATTCCTCTTCGAGACGCACGTACTCTTTTTTAATGCACTCATCCGGATTGAGGTAGACATGCCCGGAAGTACCGTCAACAATTATTTCATCCTTGACATTGGCGGCCGCCATCAATCCATGCACGCCAAGTACGGCCGGAATGCCGAGTGACTTCGCCATGATGGCGGCGTGAGAATAGGTGTTGCCCTTTTCGGTAACAATGCCGAGAATTTTGTTCGGATCAAGCATTGCAAGGTTGGAGGGGAATATTTCATCAGCGACGAGTACGCGCTTTTCCTTCAGGATAACCTCGCTGGAATTATTTCCTTCTATCGCATCAATGATTCGTCGCCCGATGTCTTCCATATCCGCCGAACGCTCCCGCAGATACGGATCTTCCATCGCTGAAAATGCCTGGATATAATGCTGAACAACATCATTAACCGCACGGCCAGCACCCATTCCCTGTTCGATCAGGTCAGTGACCTTGGCAGAAAAACTCCGATCTTCCAGTATCATCAGATGCGTATGAAAGATTGCCGCATCATCGGCCGAAAGCGTTTCGCTCACCCGCTTTTCCATGTAAATGGTCTGGATCTTGGCCTTTTCAAGAGCGAGGGTAAATTTATGGTGCTCTTCTGCGGCGCTACCCACCTTTGCCAGCTTGATGACTTTGTCGTTGAAACGGTCAAGGATGTAAATCTTGCCGCGGCTGAAGCCGGCAGACACGGAGGTTCCGGCCAACATTTTGGCACCGGATTTCCGCTTCGTACTCCCGGAGCAGGGTGATTCCACGCCACCTGCCGATCCGTTCCGGACCTTGGCAAGCTCCTTCTCGAACCAGGCCCGTTCCTGCTCCTTGTTCTGAATTGAATCAAGTAATCGGCCCGTATGGACAATGCTGCCAATCTGAAAGGTGATGGTACGCAGGATACTTATCTCATCGTCGCTGAAATGGCGGGTTGCGCGGGTCTGTACGACAATGACGCCTATTGGAGCCTTGTGTTCGAACAGCGGCAGCCCCAGAAACGAGAGAAACTGTTCTTCTTTCGCCTCTTTGAAATATTTGTAGCGCGGGTGTGCCGGGGCATTATCAGTCATGACCATCTCGCGGGTTTCAACAGCGAGACCGGTCAGACCTTCGTGAATCTTCATGAAAACCCGGTTTACCGAGGCCTTTGAGAGGCCTTTGGTAGCTTTCAGGGTCAGGGTTTCGCCATCGTTTTCCAGAAGATAGATTGAACAGACATCGCTTCCCATGCGTTTGGCCACCAGGGTGACAATATTGTCAAGGGTGTCCTGCAGGTCATGTGAATGCAGGATGATCGAACTGATGTCTTCCAGTGTCCGCAAGCCGAGTGATTGCTGGGGTTCTTTCATAGTAGTTCCTTGTGGGACGGCATATCGGTGCAAAATATAGTCGTATCAACCAATAAACTCAAGAAATTCCGAGATAAATACCGGGCAGGCCACAGGAGTTGGAGAACATTCCGTTCGTACAGTGGCGGTAGAACCGTTGCCGTACATGGAGTGCCATGGAATAGGTTTTCACAGGTTATTCTGCATGCAACCCGCTTATGGTGTGCCGAGAGTCCGGCGCACCGTGTCACGCTCAGCCAGCGGAAGCTTGGGCTGTCCTTTCTCACTCTGCTTCTCCCGGATCCGGGATATTTTCGACAGGACGTCAGCAGCTCCAGGTTCATCTCCGCCGTTGCTGCTTACGGTAAAAGCCCGCTGATAAAATTTCACGGCCTGATCAGGGTTTTGTTGCGCCAGAGAGAGAAGAGCGAGACCGCAAAGGTCGGCGGCAATTTTTTTGCTCTTGCCGAGTGCTTTATCAATGGCAAGGGCCAGATCATAGGATACTGCAGCTTCAGTATTCCGTTTAGCGGCGGCCTGAATATCGCCAAGAAGACGGAGTGAATTCGCTTTCTCATGAAGCATCGTCTTCTCTTGGTTAAGTGACAAGGCTTCCTTCGCCCTTGATTCTGCTTTATCCCGATTTCCCTGCAGATAGAGTATCCGGGCCAGAAGGTTCATTCGCATGCCGCGTTTGGCACCGGTATCGGCAGTTACGGCTTTTGATGCCCATTCTGAGGCAGCGTCGCAATCTCCGGTTAATAGTTGTACATGCGCCATCTCAAAGGCAACATCAGAATAGAGCGGATCCACAGGGGTAATAAGGGGCAACGCCTTGCCGATCATGGCCAACGCGCTTTTAACATCGCCATTTTGGCGATAAACCCGTGAGCTATTAACCAGTGCAACGACAATCCCCTCTGTATTTTCTATGGAGCTGTTGATCCTGAACGACTCGTAAAATTCCTCAAGTGCCTGCGGGCTTTCTCCCTTGGCTTCGGCCTTGACGCCGCGCTGATTGTGGCGAATCGCCTCCATGTGAAGGGCCGACAGAGCAGCCGGAGGCTTCCCGGCGCAACCGGAAGCCAGAAGCAACAGAAGGGCAGCGATTATACCAACAAGCAACCGTACCCGGCCATCTCTCAGGATCTTATTCATTGCTGTCACCCGGGACTAACTCTCTTTCACGTGGTACTGGCACATGGTTTTTCAGCGGCCACGTATCCTTTAATGCGTCAACAACCGTATCCGCCCCCTGCAGAGTTCCATCCGCACTGTTCAACAGCACCGGAACCCTGGGAGCCACAGTTCCGGATATTTTTTCCAGGTTACGGCTGGTCTTGTCGAGGTGATCCATCGTCGTAGCAGCCTTTTCCAGAAGCTGCGGAAGATGTTGTTCAACCGTTGTCATGGATCTGTCGACCTTTTCCAGAACGGGAGCTATGGCATTGATCTTGTCACCGGTATTTTTTAATAGCATTTCCGTACCGGCAGTCAGACGGCCGACGTGCTGTTTTGAGTCTGTCAGCAACGCATCCACTTTTTCCCTGGTGCTGTGCAAATCGGCGGTCAGCTTTCTGATATTTTTCATTGACTGTTTGATATCGCCGTTGGGGTCATTGACATATCCGATGATATCCTTGACTTCTATCAGCACCGGCTTGACCTGGTCTGCAAGGTCATTGGCGACTTCTTCAAGTCCCTTGGTCTTCTCGAAGGTGATGACAGCACCATCTTTCAGGACTTCAGCGTTATGTGTACCGACGGAAACTTCAATAATACTGTCACCCACCAACCCTTCTTTTACCAGCTTGACAACGGAGTCCTTTTTAATCCACTTCTGGTATGCTTTACCGACTTGAATTTCAATATCCACTCTGGCCATTTCATTGAGAGAAATGGAGTTAATCCTTCCGATCCGAAAACCGGAAAGCTTCACCGGCATGCCACGGGAAAAGCCGGTACCCTTTTCCACAGTAAACTTGAGCCGATATTTCGGGGTAAACAGGTCATTGTCCATCCCGATAAAAACAATTACCGCCAGAAACCCGGCAATAGCAATTGCAACAAAAAACCCGATTTTTTTTTCAAGGTGTTTAAAACGCCGATCTTCTTCAGTTATCATAAGATCTGCCCCTTAGTAAGGTTTATAACCACTGCTGTCGGCAAAGATCGTACAACATCTAGGTTTGATGTAATAAAAAGTGACGCTCTTGCTGATTTTTCACGATGAAACTCACAGGCAACCCTGAAAAAGGTGTTTTTCTCTTCCTGGCTCAGTCCCGAAACAGGAGATTCATACAGTATCAAATCAGGATCGGTAAGCATTGCTCGCGCACGGCCGATCAGTTTTCTCTGACTGGCGGTCAGATGCCCGGGAAGATCCATGAACTTGCCCGAATAGCCAAGACGTTCGAGCAACGCCAAACCCCGCTTCTCTATGTCATCATTATTCAAGTGCTGGTGGAAATAGAGCGGAAGTGTAAGATTTTCCCACACCTTAAGGTTGGACACCAGACCTCCTGTACCAAAAGCGATACCGATCCTGCGGCGGATATCGCGAAGTTCCCAGGCGGCAAGGGTCGCTATGTCGTTATTGAAGAGAAATATCTTTCCGCATGCCGGTTGTGTCAGGCCAATGAGTATTCTGGTAAGCAAAGCACTCACCTCATCTTTAGGAGTTACAAGAATCGTCATGTCTCCCGGCCTGACAGAGAATGAGGTTGCCGTTGTTATTTCGGCAAGACAGATATTTTCAGCCCGAATCATTTCATCCATACGATTTTCAACCGTTTCTGAACGCCAATGAGGCGAACGTTATGACCCCGTCGAGTATAAAGATGAGAAAGAGACTCTGCATAACTCCTTTGGTAGCAGCCTGGGGAATTTGGGTCGAGCTTTTGCCTACTTCAAGGCCATGCCAGCAACTGGCAGCGGTAAGAAACAAGCCAAAGACCAGACTTTTTACGATTGATTCCGAGAGTTCCATTACCGTGAGGCTGGATAAAATTCCCTGCGAAAATTTTTCAAACGATACATGCCACCCGATTGAGGCAACCAGAAAACCGCCAAGGATTGAAAAAATCTCAAAATAGATGGTGAGCACTATCACAGCCGTCGTCACGCCGAAAATTCTCGGCATGATGAGGTATTGCTCCGCCGGGATGCCGAGCGCTTCAATACAGTCAATTTCCCCGTTAATTTTCATATAGCCGAGTTCAGTCGCAATCGCTGTGCCGCTCCTGGCAATGACGATAATTGCTGTTAAAAGCGGGCCAAGTTCCCTGATCACGACCCAGACAAGGACCCTGCCGATGAGTGACTCATTACCGGCTCCCACTAGACTGATAATCTGGGTTATGAGGACGGTACCGATGGTAAGCGAGATGATGATAATGACTGTAAGCGATTCAAATCCGGTAAAATAAACCTGTTTAAGATAGACCAGTGCAATCGGGCGGCGGCTTGGATGCAGTGGATTGGGAAAACTCCTGAATGAGCCTATAATTATTTTTACGAGGCAAGCCAAGCTGTTGACACTATTCAGCGCCCATTGTCCAAGATTGCCGATCATGGATATTTTTGGCCGTTGCAGTGCATATCAGTACTCCCTCAGGATTCCAGCGCGCCGATCATGCTCTTGATGTCGGCAACTCCGTTGGCAATCAGCCAGGCTTCCATATCTTCGGCTATTCTTTGGGCTGCACCCGGGTTGATAAAGCTGGCGGTACCGACCTGGACCGCAGTAGCTCCTGCCAGCATGAACTCGAGCGCATCCACCGCATTCATGATCCCGCCGATGCCGATAATCGGCACCTTGACCGCCTGTGCTACCTGCCAGACCATGCGCAGGGCAATCGGCTTGATGGCAGGACCGGAAAAACCGCCGGTAATATTGGCCAGTACCGGCCGACGCCTGTTCAGGTCGATGGCCATGCCGGTCAAAGTGTTGATCAGCGACAATGCATCGGCGCCGGCAGCTTCGCATGCCTTGGCCATGACCACCACATCGGTCACGTTGGGGGAGAGTTTGACAATCAGCGGCTTTTTCGTCGCA
>JABBNX010000132.1 GCA_019352135.1 Pseudomonadota bacterium | reverse complement strand
TATTATTACGGACTGCAGATGGCCCGTGAGATGAAGGAGCTGGTGCTGGAGGTACAGGATATCCTGGTCAGGGCGCGGGAGAAAGCCCAGAAACTGCTCAACCAGGGATCGGACACCGTTGATGAGATGGACCTCTATAAACTGGATGCCTTTTCCGGAATGGCGACGAAATATCTCGAAGAGGCAAAGAAGGGGGAGTCGCTCGCTCTCTCTGCGCTCAGAGCACGAATGGGTCTGCCGGTCGACGCGAAGCTGGTAACCGGAACCGAGCGGCTTGTCATTGTCGATGTAGAGATTCCTCCGCTTGAGACGTTTTTGGAAAAAGCCCGCCACCGCCGCCCCGAATTCCGCCAGATTGCGGAAGGGCTCAAGGCGCGTTCGGCTCTGGTTGAGGCGGCCAAAGCCAACTATTACCCCGATATTTTTCTTGGAGGCCTCTTCTCCTGGGCGTATGCCGACGAACGTGACAGGATCAATAATCCGTACATCAACGACCAGTTCAAGCATTTATATGGCGGCGTAGCCCTCGGAGCGCGCTGGAAACTCGATTTCGGCATCACTGGTGCCAAAGTGGCCGGAGAGCGCGCCCAGTATAACCGGCTGCTGAGTACCAAGGAGTATGCCGATGCCAACATTCCGCTGCAGGTAAAAAAGTATTACCTTGATCTGATAGAGGCCAAGAAAAGCGCCGCGGCAACACGTATTGCCTACCTGAACGCCAAAAAATGGGCTGTCACCGCAGTAGCAAATTTTGATTTCGGGGTGGGCCCGGCAAAAGACATCTTTGAAGCCCTTCAGGCGTATTCCAGCATGCGCGCCGACTTTTTCAAATCCGTCTACAATTATCGTGTTGCTGCGGCCAATCTTGACTATGCGACAAGCGAACCATTAAGCTATTATGAAAAATAATCTGGAGGATGTGTCATGCTAAAACGAATCGTATTGGCGCTAACAGCATCGATATTCATGGTTTCGGTCGCTTTCGGAAGTCCGATGGATGATGTAAAAAAGACCGTTGATGAAGTTGTGCATATTGTTGCCAATAAGGAATTGAAGAAGAATGATGCGAAACGTCGCCAAGCTCTGAAAAAGGCGATCAGCACCATATTCGACTACTCTGAAATGGCGAAACGCTCGCTTGGGAAGTACTGGAACGTCCGTACCGACGCGGAAAAGAAAAACTTTACATTTCTTTTTGCTACGCTCCTCGAGAATTCGTATGCCGGGAAGATAGAGTCATATAATAATGAGAAGATTGTCTACATCAGGGAAATTCCCGATGGGGATTATGCCGAGGTAAAGTCGAAGGTTGTTACTGCCGCTCGCGACGAGTTCACGCTTGATTATCGCATGGTTAAGCATAACGGCAAGTGGATGGTGTATGATGTTGTAATTGAGGGTGTAAGTCTCGTTTCAAACTATCGCAGCCAGTTCAATAAAATTATCGCTTCAAACGGCTATGACAAGCTTGTGAAAAAACTGCAGACAAAAAATGATGAACTGAAAGCGCCATAATTCGCATGAAATGTCTTGACACCCGCTTTATGGCTATGATAAACGACTCGGGCTCGCAGTTTCGGAAGTTTTTGCAGAACGTTGCAAGTAGCACGTTTGACCAGGCTTTGCGCTTTTCCTGCATCAGACTCCAGAAACTTTAGCGGTAACCACATGTTCCGGTGTAGAACCGGACAAAAAGGAGGCAGGAAATGGCACAGGGTAAGGTTAAATGGTTTAACGACACAAAGGGTTTTGGATTCATCGAGCAGGAAGGCGGCGAAGACGTTTTTGTTCATTTCTCCGCGATCGCTGGCGACGGTTTCAAGTCACTTGCAGAAGGTGATGCGGTAACGTTTGAAATCACCCAGGGTCCTAAAGGGCTGCAGGCTGCTAATGTAGTTAAGCAGTAATAAGTCCGTGATATTTCATGAAGATTAAAGCCTGCTGGGATCAGCGGGCTTTTTTTTGTGCGCGCACGGTAGGGAGTGTGGCGCGCCAGCGCCATCCAGTCGGCTGTGGTGGCTGATTGGTGACTCTCTACTGGCCCTGATGGTGGGAACCGTTAGCCGAATAGCACGGGTGTCCGGGGTGACCCGGAATCCGAGTAAGCCGCAGGCAAAGCCCCGGCCGGACGTACAGAAATCGCATGCGAGGCAGGCATATACCGGCCATCTCGCTGGCCGGGGCAAGACGCACGCCGGTGTTCGGCGAGAGCGGCCGTGGGGAGTCGGTTGTACATGCTTTGGATTTTGATATAATGTATCAGGATGTGCAGCCGGGAAATCCCTGTAATCCTGATGAAGTCGATCCGGAGGAAGTCAGCATGGCGATAGCAGCAATCATATTCGGCACTGCTCTGGTTCTGCTGGTACTGTGGGAGGGGTTTGAGACCATCATTCTGCCGCGCCGCGTGACGCGACGTTTCCGGCTCACCCGATTTTTCTACAGGAGCAGCTGGCGCCCCTGGGTGAGGATCGTCATGGTACTGGTTCCCGTCCGACGGCGGGAAACCTGGCTGAGCTATTTCGGACCGCTGTCGTTGCTACTGCTCCTGAGTGTCTGGGCGGTCGGTCTGATCACCGGTTTTGCTCTCATTCATTGGGGACTCGGTTCAGCCGTGCTGGCCATGAACGGTGAAGCAAACTTCTTTACCGATTTCTATCTGAGCGGGACTACTTTTTTCACTCTTGGAATGGGAGACGTTCTCCCCCGTACATCTTTGGCGCGCCTGCTGGTAGTCATAGAATCGGGTATGGGGTTTGCCTTCCTCGCCTTGGTGATCGGTTACCTGCCAGCCCTCAATCAATCCTTCGCCCGCCGTGAAGTAAGCATCTCGCTCCTTGATGCCCGTGCCGGTTCACCTCCCACCGCCTCGGAAATGCTGTGCCGGCACGGCCACGAACGGGGGAAAGAGGAACTCCGCCAGCTTCTGCATGAATGGGAGCGCTGGTCGGCGGAATTTCTCGAAGGGCACCTTTCCTATCCGGTTCTCGCCTATTTTCGCTCCCAGCATGACAACCAGTCATGGCTCGCTGCCCTGACCGCGATCCTTGATACCTGCGCGCTGATTATGGCCGGTTTGGAGGGTGCCTGTGAGCGTCAGGCGGAACTTACCTTTGCCATGGCCCGCCATGCTGTTGTCGACCTTTCACTGGTCTTCAGAACCAGCCCACGGGATCCGGTCCCTGACCGCCTGCCAGCGGAGAAGTTACTGGAGCTGCGCCTTCTCCTGGCCGGCAACGGTCAAAAAGTGCGTAATGAAGATTCTTTTGTCGTGAAACTCAATGAGTTGCGTCTTATGTATGAGCCATACGTTCACGCACTGTCCACCCACTTTCAGGTTGGCCTCCCCCCCTGGATCGGAAATGAAAACTGGGTGGACAACTGGAAGGGGAACTTCTGGGAACACCCCGGGAAAGGAAGACATGTGGCGGGAAAAAGCAGAGCCGACCATTTCTGATCACCCAAGCGTCTGCCTAGTATGGCGGTACTCTTGGTGGTGAAACGTGTGCCGCCCGAAACTCAAAGCCACGTCAGCACGAAGGCACGCAGCCTCCCGCCATTTTCATCGCGGTAGTAAACCACCTTGATGTTTTTCGCGACCTTCCCGCGCTGAATCAGGTACCCTTCTTTTTTTTCAGAAGTTTCAAAGCTGAAATCAGGTGTTTTCGTGATCTGGCGGAGCACATTTTTCATGAAGGCTTCCGGCACTCCCTGCCCGCCACGGTCAATTACCTGGATAGCTTTGATGGCATTGGCCTCGCGCAGTACTTTGAATTCGGTGACCTTCCCGTTGTATCGTTCCCACCCCGGATTGGCGGCGCTGAACTTTTTGTCAAGGCCGGACTGTGGTATGAACTCAGGCAGGCGTGACGGCCGCGCATCGGTAGGTGCTGCAGGGGCCGTGCTCTTTGGATCACGGTTTCCGGCAATATCCGTCAGTACGGCTTTATCGCTTATCTTGTCCTGATCCACGGAAGCTGTCGGCGCTGCACTGACTGCAGCTGTAGGCTTTTTGGCTGCGGCCGAATCTGTTTTGGAAGCCGTAGACCTTTGCTGCAGGTAGGTTACGACAATTACGACGACGATAACCGGCACCAGCCAGAGAAGAAAAGTACTTCTTTTAGGACGTGCTGGTTTGGTTTCAATAGTATCAATGTTCTCGACGTCCCAGTCATGAGCAAAAGATGGAGTCTCCTGGTCAAGAGCCTCGGGTTCAGGGGTGCTGCTGACGGCATTGTCAAAGGAGTTGTTGAATTCGGAATAGACGGTTAAGCGCGGTCGGGGTGCATAGGTAATTCCCTGCTCTTCCAAAGATGGCTCGGCTGTCGCCGGCGTGGCAACCGGAAACTGCAGATCAGCGTTGGGCTCTTGAGGCGGCGTCGCTTCAGAATCCGGTTGATCACCGAGGAGAGCGGACGTTTCTACTGCGCTTACCGGTTGAGGTTTTGGGGCGAAGGATGCAGCGGGTTCCGCTGATGCAACAGGTTCAAGCTCTGCAGCGTCGCCATTTTTCTTTTGTTTGTTTAAAAGCGTGGCAAGAAGACGGTGCAATTCCGATAACATCTGGCCATCATCTGCCGAAGTATCGAGCCAGCCCTGATAGGGTTTGAGTATTGTGTCATTTGTCTGGTCGGGAGCGGCCAGCAGTACAAAGCGCGAACGCTTGCGACCCAACTGCTTTTTCAGATGCATGATCAGAATGTCGGCAGAGAGCCCGGATAAGTGCGTCTGGACAAAGACAACATCCGGTTTTTCAATAACGATTTCTTCTCCACCCTTTTCGAGGTTGTTAACGACGCGGAGACGAATGTTTTTGTCTTCGGTCAGACGGCCAAAAACCTTTCGCAGCCGCGCAACATCGGTGATTAATAGCAGATTGCTCACAAAGGCCTCCTTCTCAATAAAGACGTCATTGTACGAAATGGAAGCGCGTTAATCAACACTTATGCTGAACAAGCGCCCGTTAATTGTGCTTTTAGTTTGACAAAACAGTGTGGTGAAAATTATTATCACAAGATTGGGAATATGATGTGAACTTATTGGAGGAATTATGGGCAAAATGTATAAAATAGCAGTTTTAGCGGGCGATGGAATCGGACCTGAGGTTATGGCCGAGGCCCTTAACGTACTTGATGCTGTCGAGAAAAAATTTGACGTAACATTTACCCGTACCCCTGCCAATGTCGGGGGAGCCGGCATCGACAACGAGGGCAAGGCGCTTCCGCAAAGCACGATTGATATTTGCAAGGCATCTGACGCGATACTCTTCGGCTCTGTTGGCGGTCCGAAATGGGAAACACTTCCTCCTGACGAACAGCCTGAACGCGGAGCTTTGTTGCCGCTCCGCAAGATATTCGGTCTGTACGCAAACCTGCGCCCTGCCATCATCTTTCCTTCATTGACCGGTGCATCATCACTCAAGGAAGAGGTGATACGTGGCGGTTTCAATATTCTGGTTATTCGTGAACTGACGGGAGGGATCTATTTTTCCCAGCCAAAAGGTATTGAAGGTGTCGGCCGCGAGCGGGTTGGCATTGATACGTTGCGTTACTCCGTACCGGAGATTGAACGCATCACTCATGTCGCTTTTCAGTCTGCCCGCAAGCGCGACAAAAAGGTGTGTTCCATCGACAAAGCGAACGTCCTTTCCTCTTCCGTGCTCTGGCGCGAAATTGTTATCGGCATTGCCAAGGAATATCCGGATGTTGAGCTGACCCATATGTACGTTGATAATGCTGCCATGCAGCTGGTGAAATGGCCCAAGCAGTTTGACGTGATTCTGGCAGAAAACATGTTCGGTGATATTCTTTCCGATGAAGCCGCCATGTTGACCGGTTCGCTTGGCATGCTCCCTTCAGCTTCGCTGGCGGAAGGCTCTTTCGGTATGTACGAGCCCTCCGGTGGCTCTGCTCCTGATATTGCCGGCCAGGGGATTGCCAATCCTATTGCCCAGATTCTTTCGGCCGCAATGATGCTCAAATTTTCTTTCGGGATGCTGGATGCCGCAGATGCCATTGACAACGCCGTAAAGAAAGTGCTCGATCAGGGATACCGCACCGCTGACATCTACCAGAAGAAAGATGGCGAGAAGCTGGTGAACACAAAGGAAATCGGTGCGGCAATTATTGCAAATCTGTAAAACTCACTTCAATCAGAAAAGGAATGCACCTATGAAAGTTGGAATCGTCGGATGGCGCGGTATGGTTGGTTCGGTTCTTATGCAGCGTATGCAGGAAGAAAACGACTTTGCTCTGGGTTTTGAACCGGTATTTTTTACGACTTCTCAGGCTGGACAGCCGGCCCCGATGAATGCAGGCACCCTGAAGGACGCCTCGGATCTCACCGAGCTTAAAAAGCTGGATGTGATCATCACGTGCCAGGGGGGCGATTACACCAAGGCGGTCCATCCTGAACTGCGCAAACAGGGATGGAACGGCTACTGGATCGATGCCGCCAGTACCCTGCGCATGGAACCGAACGCCGTCATTATCCTTGATCCGGTCAACCGGGGTGTGATTGATGCGGCGCTGACCAAGGGGGAGAAGGATTTCATCGGCGGTAACTGCACCGTCAGCCTGATGTTGATGGCTTTGGGTGGTCTGTTCCGCGCCGGCGTGGTGGAATGGATCAGCTCCATGACCTATCAGGCGGCAAGCGGCGCCGGTGCTCCCAATATGCGTGAGCTGCTTTGCCAGATGGGGGCTTTGAACGGTGTCGTTGCCGAGGAGCTGAAGAACCCCGGTTCTGCGATTCTGGAAATCGACAAGAAGGTTACGGCTGCCCTGCGCGACGGGACTCTTCCCACCAAAGAGTTTGGTTTCCCGCTGGCCGGCAGCGTGCTCCCCTGGATCGACCGCGAGGTTGAGGACGGTCAGAGTCGCGAGGAGTGGAAGGGATTTGCTGAGACCAATAAGATCCTTGGCGCATCGTCACCAATTCCGGTTGACGGCATCTGCGTACGAGTCAGCGCGATGCGCTGCCACAGCCAGGCGCTGACTATCAAGTTGAACAAGAATCTGCCGATCGCCGAGATCGAGACTCTGATCAAAAACGATAATCAGTGGGTCAAATTGATCCCCAATACCAAGGCCGATTCTCTGGCAGGACTCACCCCGGCAGCAGTTTCGGGAACCCTGACGGTTCCGGTTGGCCGTGTTCGCAAGATGAAGATGGGGCCGGAGTACCTGTCGGCCTTCACCTGCGGCGATCAGCTCCTCTGGGGAGCGGCGGAACCGCTCCGCCGGATGCTGCGGATTCTTCTGGGAAAATAGCCGGTCAGGCTCCGAATTTTGTTTTATGGAGTTAGCGCCCCGTTTGGGGCGCTTTCTGTTTGGGGTGGTAGAGGGAAAGAAACGAGGTAATGTATGAAAAATGCGCACGATAAACCCGAACTCCTCGCTCCGGCCGGCTCGCTGGAATCCTTTTTTGCCGCCATGGAGAAAGGCGCCGACGCCGTGTATGCGGGGCTGCAGGAGTTCTCTGCCCGTGCCCGCGCCAAAAATTTTACTCTTTCCCAGATGGAGCGGATGCTGGCCTATGCCCACGGCCAAAACCGGCGAATCTACATCACGCTGAACACCCTGGTGAAGGAGAAGGAACTGCCGCAACTGGTGGATACGCTGGCGGCCCTGGCGGGAATGCGGGTCGATGGCGTTATTTTGCAGGATTTGGCGGTGGCGCGGCTGATCAGGAATCACTTCCCCTCCATCCCGCTGCACGCCTCAACCCAGATGACGATCCACAACACTCCGGGTGTCAAGATGCTGGAGGAACTAGGGTTTCAGCGGGCCGTACTGGCCCGTGAGCTGGCGGTTGATGAAATTGCGACAATAGCCGCTTCCACCCCGATCGAAATTGAATGTTTCGTCCATGGCGCCCTTTGCTTCTCTATTTCCGGCCAATGTTTCTTCTCTTCGCTGCTGGGTGGCCATAGTGGCAATCGCGGCCGTTGCGCTCAGCCCTGCCGCCGACTGTATAACCACCGTGGCAAGGAGGGGCATTACTTTTCCACCAGCGATCTATCGGCAATAGACCTTGTCCCTGAGCTGATCAAGGCCGGTGTAAAATCTCTCAAGATTGAGGGCCGGATGAAATCGGCCGAGTACGTTGCCACTGTGGTTGAAGCCTACCGTACCGTGCTTGATGCGCCGGAAAAATCACGCAAGGAAGCGTTGGCGGTTGCCAAGGGAATACTGAAATATTCTTTTGGTCGCACTCCGACCAAGGGATTCCTGGCATCACAGCAGCCGGATGATATCGCTAATCCCTGGCAAAAGGGGGGGACGGGGCGCTTTATCGGGCAGATAAAAAGTATCAAAGGGAAAAGTTTGGTTTTTGAAACCAGGGATGCACTGTATGTCGGGGATCGTCTGCGGGCGCAGCCCAAAAGTGACATGGCCGGCCAGGCCTGGACGCTGCGCGAGATGATTCTCAACCGGAAAAAGGTTATGGAAGTCCCGGCAGGAAGCCTGGTGGAGGTTGAAACTCCTTTCAGCTTTTCAGTCGGCGATTCGATTTACAAGGTTTCATCCAAAGAGGCGTACACCCTCAGCGACAGCGCCTGCCAGCGGAGACTTGAAGGAGGACAGGGGGACAAGCTTCCCTGCTCGCTCGTTGTCTCCCTGAAGGACGAATGTCTTCTTGTTTCGGCTGCCGTGGCGGGATATCAGCATGAGTTCAGCTTCCCGCTTGGGCAACTGGAACCGGCCCGCAGCGGCGACATGCAGGCGGTTCTTTTCGGCCAGTTTTCGAAATGCGGCGACACCCCGTTCAGCCTCGAATCGCTGGAGGCGCCTGATTTTCCGGCGGTGTTGATTCCGTCGGCACTGTTCAAGGATCTTCGCCGCCGTTTTTACGGGCAGTTACGTGAAGCATTCGCGGCTGTTTTTCGCGAACGGATCGCATCTGCACGCAGTGGTGCGTTGCGCGAGTTGAACATGGCGCAGGCAGACAGGCGCCCGGCATCTCACGAGACCCTGACGGTTGTCGTGAGTGAACCAAAAGAATGGCGTTTTCCGCTCCAGAGCGGAGCGGATGCTACGCTATTGCTGCTCTCGAAAGCCGCCATCCACCAGATCCCCTCCGTCGTTCCACGCATGCGCGGTTCGGAAGATCGCGTTATCTGGCAGCTTCCTTTCATGCTTTTTGACCGTGATGTGCCCCTGTATCGTGAGACACTCCGTACCTTGTACATGGCCGGATTCCGTCGTTTTGAGGCGGCCAACCTGTCCCATTTCGAGCTTTTTCATGCATTTGAAGGTCTGCATATCTCGACGTCGTACCGTTGTTTTTCTCTCAACAGCCAGGCGCTGGCCGCCTGGCGAGAACTTGGCGCCGAAACGGCAAACCTCTATCTGGAAGATGACGGCAGCAATAGTGCCGAATTGCTCACGGCGGGAGTTGCTATCGAAAAGCGGGTGTTGGTTTATTCACCGCTACCGGTAATGACCACCAAGATCCACATCAAAGATGTGCATGCCAATACTCCGCTCCGGTCAGACCGGGGAGAAACCTATCGTGTCACGAGTCACGACGGCCTGCAGACAATCAGCTCTGCACTACCGTTTTCCCTGACTGGCCGGCATGGGGAATTACGGCAAAACGGGTGCAGCTCGTTTGTAATCGACCTGAGTGAAGAGCCGCGCGAACGGTGGGGGGAAATTATGGCGGCATTCAAGTCGGGGCGGGAACTGCCCGGCACAACAGAATTCAATTATGCCGCGGAGCTGATCTAAATGAGAACGTATATCTTAGTGCTGCTGCAGATCCTGCTCCTGTCGGGCACCGCCTACGCCGGAAGAATTATAGATGGCATGGTGCGCGCGGTCTATGATGGTGAT
>JABBNX010000131.1 GCA_019352135.1 Pseudomonadota bacterium | reverse complement strand
CCGCAAAGCAAAATTCACGAGCATAAATCAAGTCCACATTCAAGATGGTCTACAATTGACGGATACGTATATTTAACTCAAAAGGCGCACATTCGGCCGCCGTTGCTGTTTACGGATAGAATTTTCTTGCCGCCTACTCCCTCCTGTGGCACACTATTAAGTACTTAATCAGGTATTGAAGGAGTGCTGTTATGAATACCATCCCGGCCCAGGAAATCAAACGGCGCGGCATTGGAGCAGTTGACCCTATGATCACAATGGGTGACGTACATGTCATCCGCAATAACAAGCCCGAGTACGTGGTTCTGACCGAGACGCGTTATCAGGAATTGGTGGCCGAAGCAGAGGAGGCGTACGTGGCCCGGGTGAAGGCATCACTTGAGGATGTGAAGGCGGGACGGGTACGAAGGTTTGCCTCTGCTGATGAACTGCTGAAGGCGCTTGACCTTGACGGAGAGTGAGCGTGTTCAACGTGATCACATCCGAAAAGTTTCTCCGGCAGGCAAGTCGGTTCTTCAGGAAGCACCCTGATCTCAAACCCCGCTTCGCTGCGGCCGTCAGCGCTCTGCAACAGGACCCGTTTCAGCCGAGCCTCGGCCTTCATCAACTCACCGGCAAGCTTTCCGGATGCCAGGGCGTCAGACTGACCTATTCCTACCGTATTACTCTGACTCTGCTGATCAGCGAGCATGAGATCATCCTGCTTGACATTGGCAGTCATGATGAGGTCTACCGGTAGTCATGATGGTACTTCCGTGGCAACCTGGAACCATACCGCTGATGCTGGCGCCGATGCAGGGGCTGACCAACAGGGCCTTGCGCTCCTATTTCATCGAACATGTCCGGCCCGACGTCATTTTTACCGAATTCATGCGCGTCAATACGGCACCGGCGGGAATGTATCTCAACGCTGTTGACCAGCGGGATGTTGCCTCAGACCAGGACGGTGTGCCGCTGGTGGTACAGTTAGTGGGGCATGGACGGGAGGCGCTGGTCTCGGCGGCCCGGGTTGCGCAGGAGGCCGGTGCTGCACATATCAACCTCAACATGGGGTGCCCCTATGGCCGGATGGGGGGCGGCCAGACCGGTGGGGGAATGCTCCGCTGTCCGGACAATCTTGCGGAGGTCATCCCCGCCCTGCGGGATGTCATTGACGGTTCCTTCTCCGTCAAGATCCGGACCGGGTACGACGATCCGGAGCAGATCCTGTCGCTGCTGCCGCTCTTCGAGTCGAGCGGGGTGGATTTCCTGGTGCTGCATCCCCGTACCGTGGTCCAGAAGTACGACGGAGTTGCCGACCATGGGGTGACCGCCCAAGTGGTGCGGGGTACACGGCTGCCGGTGATTGCCAACGGGGATATCCGGAGTGCTGCCGATGGCGGACGGGTGCTGGGCGAGACCGGCGCTGCCGGGCTGATGCTGGGGCGGGGGGCGATTGCCGATCCGGTGCTGTTCCGGCGTCTGCGGGGAGTGGTGAACCACGAGCCCGGCCGGGAAGAGCGGAGAGAGGAACTTGACCGCTATCTGCGGGAGATACTGAGCCGCTACGGCCAGCTGTTCTGCGGCGATACGCAGGTGCTGAACAAGGTCAAGGAGATCATCGCGTACCTGGATGATCCGGAACTGGCAAAACCGCTCAAGGAGATGCGGCGGGCCAAAACCGTGCGTGCGTTCGAAACTGCTCTGCTTGGGCTCTGCTGATAAGCTGAGTTCCAGGGGCGGTTTACTTAATACAAAAGGCGGCTGAATGGCCGCCTTTGCTGCTTCTCCCAGCGGTTTCATTACCCTCGCGTTTTGCACGCGACAGTACTACAATGAGTCATGACGACAAAGTACTGGAGGTGGCTAAGATGGTAGACATTATTCATCGTATCGGGATCAAGGCCCCTGCAACTCAAGTCTATAACGCGTTGACAACCCTGGAAGGTCTTGCCCACTGGTAGACCGAGGAGGTTCTCGGAGATGCCCGGGTCGGGGGAAAGATTGAATTCCGCTTTCGAACAAAGACAGGCGAGCTCCTGGGCGGATTGGTTATGGACGTGCAGGAGCTGGGCGATAATAAAGATGTGCGCTGGCACTGCGTAGAGGGGCCAGAGGAATGGGTTGGAACTGAGATCACCTTCCAACTGTCAGAGCAGGATGGTCAGACGATTGTCCTGTTTGGCCACAGAAACTGGCGCGAGGCTGTTGAGGCTACTGCTCACTGCAGTATGAAGTGGGTCATATTCCTATTAAGTCTTCGAGAGTATGTAGAAACAGGAAAAGGGAAGCCGTCACCGTATGATCTGAAAATTGATAACTGGAATTAGCCTTTCCCCTTACCGGCTCTTCCCGACCAGGCGCACAAAATCTTCATAGGCCGCGAAACCGGTCAGGCGTTTCCCGCCACAGGGATGGGTCGGCACGGTGGTGATGTGTAAATCCATGGCCCGCTGCCAGTGGGCATCAACTGCCGCGGCACAACTCCGCTCCGCCAGCGTGGATAATTTGGGGCATTTTCCCATTTTTCTTAATAATGGTGAGTGCTCTAAGTGCGGTCCGGCCATACATTTGACCTGTGCGGAAACTTTGGGTATGATACGGGTCCGAATCGGATGGATCAAACTGCAGATTCACAATCACGTTTGTATCACGGGTACAAGGTGGCAAGCTGAAGGCAAAACACGGAATTTAGATAGTGTGCATTATTCAATAAATAAAATTTTACGGGGAGAAAATTGAGATGAAAGTAGTGGCGTTCAACGGTAGTCCTAACAAGGAAGGAAATACGTGGCATGCGCTGAAGATGGTGACGGCGGAACTGGAACAGGCCGGGATCGAAACCGAGATCGTGCATGTCGGCAACAAGGTGATCCGTGGTTGTACCGCCTGCGGCCAGTGCGTCAAGAACAAGAATGAAAAGTGTGTCCTGCCGGGTGACGAGGTTAATGAGTGGATTCAGAAGATGAAGGCGGCGGACGGCATCATCCTCAGTTCACCGGTGCACTATGCCGCCATTGCTGGCACCATGAAATCATTTCTGGATCGTGCTTTCTACGTGACCGGCGTCAATGACGGCATGCTACGTTACAAGGTGGGCGCTGCAGTGGTCGCAGTGCGGCGCTCCGGAGGCGTGACGACCTTCGAACAGTTGAACAACTTCATCAACTATGCGGAGATGTTGATGCCCACCTCCAACTACTGGAACGTGATTCATGGCAGAAGCCCGGGAGAGGCCACCCAGGACGCGGAAGGTGTGCAGATCATGCGGGTACTGGGGAAGAATATGGCCTGGTTGATGAAGCTGGTTGAGTATGGCAAAGGCACGATCATTCCGCCGGAGCGGGAGCCCAAGACTTATATGAACTTTATCCACTGAGGCGGCTGTTCCCGGATGTGGTTGCGGTTAATTCCGGACACATACATGACAAAAGACGACCAATTGGCCGTCTTTTGTTGTTTTGCCGAGCCTGACAGAAAACACGCAGGCATATTCGTGATGACACCTATGGGTTCGGCTCTTCCAGCGCTGCTGCCTCTTCGTTGCAGCGTTCCACGACCTCTCGGAGCCAGGCAATCTCATCGGGAAGAAACTGTTTCGAGTAGTCGGTGCCGACGTTCAGCACCCAGTGGAGCGGCGGCACGGTCGTGGCGGCGAGCACGTATCCAGGAACACCCACCCATTTGACATCGTCTGCTGCCCAGCTCTTCAAGCGCTCTTCGGTGTCGAAAAGCATCAGGTAATCGTTCCCTTCCGATTCGATGACAAGGGGGAGAACCTGCCCTTCCTCAACAGCTGATTTTTCGCCTGTTTCCTGCTGATCAAGAGTAGGAACGCAAAAGGTCGTATTGAGAAAAATGTCATAATACTTCGACTGACGCTTGGCATTATCCATATCATCGCGCAGGGTCTGCAGCGCCTGATCGAGTTTGGTCATCTCCAGAGGTTTATCTGTTGACGCTACCATTGGTTGGTTACCTCGATCAGGTGGTGGCCGAACGGCAGGCATTGGGCTTCTGTTTCTACGCGGATGGGATGGACGCTGGCAGGCATAGGGGCTCCGTGACATGAGTCAAATTTTCGGTATAGTAGCTGAAACGGCAGGGGATGGCAATCGGCAATAAGCTCTCCAGGGCAAACGGGTGTCCCAAAATTAATAAATTCTCTTGACAAGTTTTCCCGTTGAGGTAAGATGCGCGCACTACAAAGTAGTGATTCACTACAGTGGTTAGACGATAATACTAAACCATTCGCGAGAATGGGACGGAAAGCCTATTGGGTCTCACAGAGATAGCCGGGTCGCCGAAATATCCAGCAGATATTCGGCGACCCGGTTTTTTTTGGCATCACATTGGAGCGGGGTAAGGGTGTCGGACGCACGATAATTATCAGCAAAGAACAGAGCGGACAGACGCTAAGATAGGGCCCGGCGTGACGATCCGGGTCGAACTTCCGACACAAGGAGACATACAATATTGAAAGGAACTTATTTACCCATGCGTCGGACCACCAAGCTGCTACCCTTTTCCACTACACTTCGTCTTGTGGCTCTTTTTGTCGTAATCGTATCACTCAATGGATGTGCTGCAATGAGTGGATTCCATGAGGAAGATCAGCTTGTCCCAGTACATTTGGAAGAATATACCGCACAAAATGAGTTTCCTGTTGCAAAAGGAGATGATGTCATTGGCCGGTTGAAATACATCAGTCTTGAAAAGGGGGATACGCTGCCGGATATTGCACGGCACTTCAGCCTGGGACTTAATGGAGTTACTGCAGCTAATCCTGGGGTGGATATATGGGTGCCTGAGGCCGGAAAACGTATCATGCTGCCTCTGAGTTTTATCCTGCCGGACGCTCCGAGAAAAGGCATCGTGATTAACTTGGCCGCACTGAGACTGTTTGAATTTAAAGGAAATAGTGAACAACTGGCAGTATTGACCTATCCGGTCGGTGTCGGCACCGAAGAGAAACCCACGCCCAGAGGGCTCATGCGTGTGGAGCGCAAGGTAACCCGGCCGACTTGGCATGTGCCAGTCTCAATTGCCAGGGATCATCTGAAAAAAGGAGATCCTCTGCCCGCTGCAGTTCTGCCGGGGCCTCTAAATCCCTTGGGGGAATACGCGCTCTATTTAAGTGCGCCGAGCTATCTGATCCATGGCACCAATAAACCGGCCAGCATTGGCCTGAGGGCATCCAATGGCTGCATAAGACTCTTTCCGGAAGACGTGAAAAAGCTCTATGGGAACACTCCGGTCAGAATCCCTGTAAATATCGTTGACCAGCCATATCTCTTAGGTCTTAGCGATGGAGTGGTTTACTTGGAAGTCCATGCGTCCACGGAAGACTCCGACGCTGCTGAGTTTGACAAGATATATGCAAAATTGAAAACTCTTGAAAAGAAATCAGGGCGCACGCTTGACTGGAGTAACGTCAAGAAAGTATTGGCCGAGGCCCGCGGGATTCCTGCTCCCATATTCGAGATCAGGCAGGGAAGCGGCAAAGGGGGGGCGGAACCCATGGAAGTCAGGCACCCAGCCACATTATATGGCAGACCGGAAATACCGGGATTGAGAACAGATGCGTGGTCTGTATTGGCTGCCGATGTGCGTGACGAGACTGATGCGGAGAGGCTTTCCGCCATTATCAACCACCAGGGTCCGCAAATCCCGGCACGGGTGATAGCAAAGAACGATAGTTACCGTGTTGTCGCTGGCCCTTTCAATAATAGCAGAGAAGCCAAAGATGCAATCAAGCGCTTGAAAATTGACTTGGAAATAGAGGGTACACTGATTGAACCTATCACGCGAGAGAGAGGAGGTGAAAAACGATGAAGAAAAATCTTTTGGTGATCTCAATGATGTTTGCTTCTGCAATTACTTTAGGAGGTTGTGCAACTTCAGGTGACCTTGCAAAAGTCGAGTCGCAGCAAATGGCGACTAGTGCAAAAGCTGATCAGGCAGCGCAGGATGCGCAGGCTGCCAAGGCGGCCGCTGATGCGGCCACGTTAAAGGCAGATGCTGCCGCAACCCGGGCAGAAAATGCTTTAAAGATGGCAGAGGAAAGAACAAAGATTGCAGATGAAAAGGAAAAGATCGCAGATGAAAAGGCGAAGAAGGCCGACGAAGTTTTCCGCAAATCGATGAGGAAGTAAGTCTGTTTCTATGGGGAACTGCTGACTTTTTCCATCAGCGCTCCGGAAAGGAAGTGGCAGGGTTTGATACTCTGCCACTTCCGTATGCTTTCACCGTTTGGTAACTGCCTTGGATATATCAGGAAGAGGAAGAGGGATGGCTCTGCGATCATCAAACATAGTACAAACAAGCGCGAAGTCGAAAATGGGTAAGCATCTCAACGTATTCTTTGCCTGCATCATAATGGCATCACTGCTACTATGCGGGTGCAGTCACTTTGATGGGGGATTTCAGGCCAAGTCAACCTTTATTGAAGCGAACGATCTTTTCAGCCAGGGGAACTACACGGCCTCTCTGGGTAAATATCAGCAGATTATTGAAAAATATCCCACAGCGGGAGACAGGTCTCTTTTTGAGATGGGTATTGTTTATGCGTATCCCGGGAATGAACAAAAAGATTATCAGAGATCTCTGGAATGTTTTCAGAAACTCATAAAGGATTACCCGGGGAGTGGTTACAGGAAAGACAGTGAGTTGATGGTATTTACCATCAATAATGTCATTATCAAAGACAAGACGATTGCTACGCAGCACACATATATTGGGACTTTCCAGCAAGAAATTAAAAACAATGAGAATGAGATTACTGCGCTGCAAAAAAAGATTGAAGCGCTTGAACAAGAAGTCAGTCGCAAAGAGGATGGGATTGTTACACTGCAAAATGAGATTTTTGCAAGCCACAAGGGACCGGCAGACAAAATTCTGATTGAAAAGAAAGAACGACGACTGTCGTTGATCTCAAAAGGCAAGGTGCTCAAAACCTACCAAATAGCCTTGGGTGGAAACCCGAATGGTCCAAAAGAAAGGCAAGGCGATAACAAAACCCCTGAGGGAACCTACGTTATCGATTCAAAAAATAGGGACAGCCGTTATCACCTGTCTCTTCATATTTCCTATCCAAACGAAAAAGACAAAAAGCGAGCAAAACAACACGGTGTTTCTCCGGGCGGAGACATCATGATCCACGGTCTTAAGAATGGATTTTCGTGGGTTGGTGATCTCCATACAGAGGTTGACTGGACGAAAGGGTGCATTGCCGTTACCGACAAGGAAATAGAAGAAATCGACAAGCTGGCGCCAAATGGAACCATCGTTGAGATAAGGCCGGGAAGACATGGCGGAACATAGTCTGTTTGTCGTTGTTACGACTTGAAGAAAGTTAGAAGACACCATATCAGTTTAAAAGGCGGCCGTTTGCCCGCCTTTGTCATTTCTGTACTGGTCATTTACAGCAGACGCCCACCCCTCCTCAGCAGCCATGTGTCGCAAATATGCGATATCCCGTAACCCCACTTCGCGTTACAACTGTTATCCAGCGGTTTGGACGATTAGGCAAAAAAACGACAGGATTGGTCTACCTGCTTCTGATTTGTCTGGAGTACGGTATAATCATAAACAACGTAAGGCTGTTAATTAGTGAAAAGGAGAAACAATGAAAAAACGTATATTGGGGAAAAGTGGTCTGGAGGTTTCGGCTCTCGGACTCGGCTGCATGGGGATGAGCTTTTCGTACGGCCCTCCCAAGGACAAGCAGGAGATGATTGCGCTCCTCCGGACAGCCGTGGAACGCGGCGTCACCTTCTTTGATACGGCAGAGGTCTATGGCCCGTTCACCAATGAGGATCTGGTCGGTGAGGCACTGGCACCGCTGCGCAACCAGGTGGTGATCGCCACCAAGTTTGGCTTCGATACCAGCGTAGATCCTCGGGGGATGAAGGGAGCAGGCCCAGTTCTGAACAGCAGGCCGGAGCATATCAGAGCGGTGGTTGAGGCCTCGCTCAAGCGACTCAGGACCGACGTCATCGACCTCTTCTATCAGCATCGCGTCGACCCGGATGTGCCGATCGAAGAGGTTGCCGGAGCGGTGAAGGAACTGATCCGGGAGGGAAAAGTCAAACATTTTGGCCTCTCTGAAGCGGGAATCCAGACAATCCGCCGCGCTCACGCCGTCCAACCGGTGGCCGCGGTCCAGAACGAGTACTCGCTCTGGTTCAGGCGCCCTGAAGAGGGGCTGCTCCAGACCCTTGAAGAGCTGGGGATCGGCCTCGTCCCCTACAGCCCATTGGGCAAGGGGTTTCTCACCGGAAAGATGGACGCAAGCACCACCTTCGACAGTACCGACTTCCGCAGTACCCTCCCTCGCTTTACATCGGAAGCGCTGCAGGCGAATCAGGCTTTGGTGGATCTGCTCGGCAGGATCGCAGAACAGAAGAATGCGACCCCTGCCCAGATAGCGCTCGGGTGGTTGTTGGCTCAGAAGCCGTGGATCGTGCCGATCCCCGGCACCACAAAGTTGCATCGCCTGGACGATAATATCGGAGCGGTTGCACTCGAGCTTACCGCCGCCGATCTCGGCGCGATCGAGAAGGCTGCAGCACAGATTACGGTGCAAGGCGCGCGATACCCTGAAAAACTGGAGGAACTGACCGGTCGTTGACCGGTATGACCATCAGAGGCGATCAATACAAAGTCGGCTTCAACGCCAACCAAGAGGAGGATAAACCATGTACAAAGCAAAAGCCTATTCCGTTGCCAGCGCAACATCACCGTTTGCATCCGGTACTATCCAGCGACGTGAAACTACCGAACGTGACGTGCAGATCGAAATTCTCTTCTGCGGTATCTGTCACTCCGATCTCCATACGGTCCGCGACGAATGGAGCAGTATCATGTCCACAACGTACCCCTGCGTTCCCGGCCATGAGATCGTCGGCCGGGTCACCAAAACAGGCACCGCTGTCACAAATTTTAAAGCGGGCGATCTGGTAGGAGTCGGATGTATGGTTGATGCTGACCATACCTGTCCCAACTGCCATGATGGTCTTGAGCAGTTTTGCCCAAGTTCAACCTTCACCTACAATTCTCCGGACAAACATCTTGGGGGAGTGACCTATGGCGGCTACTCTGAAAGTATCGTCGTCGATGAACGCTTTGTGCTGCGCGTACCTGCCAATCTCGATCTGGCCGGGGTTGCACCGCTGCTCTGCGCCGGGATCACGACGTACTCACCCATACACCGATGGGGCGATATCAAAGGCAAGAAAGTAGGCATCGTTGGCCTCGGCGGACTGGGCCACATGGGGGTCAAGTTTGCCAAAGCATTCGGAGCTCACGTTGTGGTCTTTACTACCTCGCCGAACAAGAAAGAGGATGCAATCCGCCTGGGTGCCCATGAAGTCATTATCTCCACCAACGCTGAAGAGATGCGGAAGCACGCCGGTTCGTTCAACTTCATCCTCGACACCATCGCCGCTGATCACGATATCAATGCCTACATCAACATGCTTGGCCGTGACGGCAACATCACTCTCGTCGGCGCGCCGGAAACACCGCTCCACGTCTCTGCATTTGCTCTGTTGTTCGGTCGTAAAAGTCTCTCCGGCTCACTCATCGGTGGAATTGCCGAGACCCAGGAGATGCTTGACTTCTGTGCTGAGCACAACATCACCTCAGACGTCGAAGTCATTCCAATCCAAAAGGTCAACGAAGCCTATGAGAGATTGCTCAAGTCAGACGTGAAGTATCGTTTTTCCATCGATATGGCTTCTCTCAAATCCGAGTAAAGGCACGACAAAGAGAATAAGCGGACAGGTATTATCAGAAAAGGCGGCTGTATTGGCAAGCCATTCCACAAAGGTGTTGAAAAATGTAATCAGTTGATATCTAATGCCTCT
>JABBNX010000130.1 GCA_019352135.1 Pseudomonadota bacterium | reverse complement strand
TGAAAGAAGGCGATAAGGAGTATGCTTACTGGTTTTGAGTTATTTGGCGTTGCAGGAATAGCTGTTTTGTTGTCGCAATTTGTGGCCTACAAGAAATCTAAGAAGGGCGAGCCATGGATGTGTGCTTTTCCCGACAGGCGGAATGGTCCAGACAGACGAAATAGACTTGTAGCAGGTTAAAATATTATATTCTGAGTGGAAAACTGATCACCCCTTGTCGAGAGTAATCTCGGCAAGGGGTGATTTTACGTAATAAACATGAATACGGAAGATGACGATTACATCATCATTCCGCCACTTCCCATCTGCACAGTGGCTGTTGCAGTTTTAGTTGGATCAGCAATACTCGTTGCTTTTACGAGAAACATTCCCTGAACATTAGGTCCAGTGTAGAGTCCGCTGGTTGCATCAATGGTTCCGCCGTTCGCGGTAATCATCGACCAGGTCACCGGAATATTAGCAGTAAACTGTTGTTGCGGAGCCTGAAGTGCGTTCATCTGCATTTTTGCGACACTGGGAGTTATAGTTATGCCGCTAACCGGTGGCGTGGTAGATGGCGTTATGACTGTTCCCATCATACCACCCGCCATGTTTCCCATCGGTCCCGTATATGCAGCAGTGCCAGTAGCAGTACCATTTACATACATCATGGATACATTGCCGTTTGCATCGATAGTCATTTTCATGTCATCAAACATCCTGTCCATTCCCTGACCGATAGTAACAGGCCCTGTAATCGGGTTTACAGATCCAACACCATACGAAGTCAGCAATTGTTGCATTGTTGTCTGCATAGTAGTCAGTGCCGTGCCCATTTTTCCGGAAATGGTGTTCATCTCCGTACCGTTCGGATTATTGTAAAAAGCGTTCATGGATGACATATTGGCAAATCCTGCTGCATTCGCCACCATCAGGTGCGTCAGAGGGTTGATGTTGGCAGTCCCCGGACCACTGCTCATTGAATAGAGTGTGCCGGCCCTGAGCATGTAGGGGGCGGTTTCACCGCTGACATTAAATGAGAAAGCGCCGGTTTGTGCATTGATCGTGGTGCTCATTTCGGGATGATTTGCAGAATCCTTCAGAAATGCAGTGCCACTCATTGGTGCTCCGCTCGATGCGACCCCTGATACCTTAGGGGTAGAACTACTAGGACTAGAACTACCTCCCCCACATCCGCTTAGTGCAAAGACAACTGCTGTCAAGACGAGATAGATTGCTGATGTAAATTTATTTATTTTCATGACATTCTCCTCTTTGTTGGTTAATAGGTTAATAACAAGTAACACCTTCGATACCCACCCCTCCTTCCGCCAACCGGCCAAATAAAAAGCCGGATTATACACTTGCAACCACACAGATGGTTACAAGCGGCAACCCGGCTAACTTGAAGAATACATAACTGAAATGTGAAACAAAAAAACAAGATTCGATTCAGTGAAATGTTGAATCAATCATTTTAAGTCCAAGTCCCGCTGGCTTTCCGTCCCCTGGTCACCCAGAGTTTAGCTAGTTAGATTTTATCGAAGTAATGCTTTGTTGTCAACTCAGCTTACTTAAAATAGAGCAATCATCATCAGAGACAAATATGGTGTGTATTTTAAAAATGCAGCCTTTAGGATTTAGGGCAAATGGTGCGCGAGCATCATGAGGCTTGCGACGATAGCGGATTTCCTGATGGGGTAAACATGGCGGCAAGGCGGTTTTCGGCAGCCATTTCATGCACCTGTTGCGTGCGCTGATTCCCTTCGTTGCGGGTGACCGCCGTATGCGCTACTGGAGGTTCCTACTCTTTAATCTCTGAGGGTAAATTCCCCACCCCTTGGAGCGATTAAAGCATCAACTAAGGTTGGTGATACCTCGCTGCTTGCGGCGGGGTAGTTCATTGCAATTGGCTTCATTTAGTCCATGGCGTATAAGACAACCCATAACAGCCGGTAGAGTGCGTCAGGGTATAGTGGACCCCATAATTCGGACAATAGTTTAAGATGGTAGCCTGCAACAAAAAGGAGCAGGCAATGAGCGAAAAGAGCCGTAAAACTTTCAGTAGCCAACTCAAGGCAAAAGTTGCACTTGAAGCGATCCGTGGCGTGCGAACGACAAATGAGATTGCCCAGGAATTTGGAGTTCATCCAACTCAGGTCGGACTTTGGAAAAAAGAGCTGTTAAACCAGGCCACGGGCATTTTTGACGCCAAGCGGGGTCCAAAAGCAGTTGATCCTTCCACCAGTTCAGAGCGGCTCTATTCCGAAATAGGGCGGCTGAAGATGGAACTGGACTGGCTTAAAAAAAAGTCCGGAATCAGCCCATAGAAGATCGGCGAGGCTGGGTCTGTTTGCACGATCCGTTGTCGATAATCCGGCAATGCTCGCTTGCAAGCGTTAACCGCTCCACCTTCTATTCGCCACATCTACTCCATGAGCCGGACGATTATGAGCTGGTTTTGTTGGTGTTAATTGATGCTGAATATACGCTCCATCCGTTCTATGGCAGCCGTAAAATGGTGGTTCACCTCGGCAAGGCCGGACATCTCGTCAATCGGAAGCGAGTCCAACGGCTGATGAGAATACTGGGATTGGCCGGTATGGCACCGGGCCCCAATACCAGTCGGCCTCACCCTCAGCATAAGATTTATCCGTACCTGCTCAGAGGCGTAAATGTGACACGACCAAATCAGGTGTGGAGTACCGATATTACGTATGTTCGCCTGCCACGAGGCTTTGCGTATCTGGCAGCAGTAATCGACTGGTACTCACGGAAAGTGTTAGCGTGGCGGTTATCAAACACACTCGACAGCGAGTTCTGCGTTGATTGCCTGGAACAATCGCTGCGGTCATACGGCACACCGGAGATCTTTAATACAGATCAGGGGTGTCAGTTTACGAGCGAAGCATTTACCGGTGTTCTCAAGTTGCACGACATCGCTATCAGCATGGATGGACGTGGTCGGGCATTGGACAATATTTTTGTAGAACGGCTCTGGCGAAGCGTCAAACATGAGGATGTGTACCTGAAAGGGTATGTCGACATGCCGGGATTACAACTGGGCTTGACAGAATATTTTGAGTTCTACAACATCGAAAGGCCCCATCAATCTCTGGGTAACCTCACCCCGATCCAGGTCTACCAAACTGGCAGTGGCGGCGGAGCAAGAATCGTAGACAAATTCAAAGAACGAAAAGCTTTTTTTAGAGGTAGAACCAAAATCAAAAGCAGAGACTACCATCTTAAACTCAACAGATTATTGTCTTGACCAAAGGGTCCACTAAATTAGAGGAGTTGCAGTCCACTCAAGTCGACACTTGCAATCGATTCGATAAATAGTTTCAACCCCCTGATTCCCATTGAGATAAAACGGGTAGGGATTCCGTCTGATGTACGATTCCAGAAAGGTTCCAGTGTCTTGGCAATGAAATCCCTGCAAGTACCACCTGTTTTATTTTATACGCACTTAGCGTGCCAGAGAGTCCTTGAAGATAATGTCAAGAGCAACATTCTGATTGTATGAAGGAAAATGAAGTATCGAGAGCAGGATGGCGAGAAGACCAAAAGATAAATCCGTCATATTTAAAATAACTGCCATATATGACGCATGTGTTTGAGGCAAACAGGGTCAGGATTTACAGTTTTTTATGAATCTTGTTATTGCCAGGCGAGCCAACTATGCTTCATCAGTTCATCAAGCGGATCGTCAGTGTATACACCAGCGCATTATAGTAAACCGCGCATCATTGAAACTGCCACCCTTAATGAAACACCACGCATTGCCTGTAATGCTTTAACAACAGGAGCCAGTTCCCACGAAGGGAGAACTTCCTGAATTTGAGATGTGAGTCGGGCTATCCGTCCCGTACAGTCTTTAACGGTGTTGATATATTCCTGAAGGACGATTTGTTGCGCCGGGATTGGCATCGCCAACCCAGCAAGCCAAACCATGTGCGTTTGCTTCCAATCGCCCTTTCCGGAGAATTTAATGCCATGCCGGAGGAGAAAGCCCTTGAGTTGCTGTTTGGACACACGCCCGGCTTTTACAGCATCCTGACGAGCCCGGACCAGGTCACGCATGGCCTCATCTTCTTCTCTGGGGACATAGACCGGCGCAAGTTCTCCGGCGCGATGTAAACTGGCAAGCATTATAGAATCACGGCGGTCGGTCTTTATACGGTTGCCGCTGCGTTTTGGTATCATTGATGGCGCAACCACCATGCACTCGTGTCCGGCTTTTGTCAGATACCGATAGATGCCGTAGCCACAAGGACCAGCTTCATAAACAAAATGGAGAGAAACATCCGGATGCACCTTTTTGATCTTCCTGACTGTCTTTTCCAGATCAGCAAGGTCACCGCCAATCGTGCCATAGTAACGAACCGCTGAGTTTCGATCATCTTCGACTAATGCAATGTCAATGGATTCTTTATGTACATCGAGACCAACAAATATGCTAACATTCTTCATGACTCGCCTCCTTGGTTGTGGCTCTGCGCCGTTGGGTTTATTCCGACAGCGTAACCCACGTTAGCAAGGGGCGAGTCCTTTTTTTATTCTAATGGCGGACATTATGTCTGAACCATAAAAGGCGTGTTAAAGTCCAAACCAGGCAGAAGCACCCACCCATATCCTACACATACGAACCTGCCGCAAATGAAACAGAAGAAGCCGGCCTGTCGATGTTTATGTTGCCTTCGGAAAATCAACTCCTCTCGAAACAGCTTCCCACGATGAGAACTCCTTATGCAGGTTTTGGAGTTTTGCCGTTGCAGCCTCATATGCATCATTACCAAGAAGAAGATGGTGTGGCGGATTTGCGGACTCTACCACCTGGAGAATTGAATGTAAATTGCCGGAGATCAGGCTGGCGTAACCGTGCCGGACGCCTAGCACATCCCAGCCTTTGGCGAGTCCGGTACGAACGACAGCCCGTATGGCGACGTTCATGCCAGGGGCGTCGCCTCCACTGGTCAATACGCCAATACGTTTCATGGGTTCTCCCTGGTATCCTCGTGCTATCTTGAAATTACAGTATGAAATCGGTGGAGAGGAATCGCGAACTTCGTTTCGAGACAATTGTCGTTATGATCCGTCTGTTTGCCTCGGTCTCCTTGGCAGCGACAAGCGTACGAATCGAGAAGACCCTCAGCGCATCAGAAACGGACAGAGTTCCTTCTGCGGAATCCTTTCTGCCGGTGAAAGGAAAAATATCAGGCCCGCGCTGGCACTGACTGTTTATGTTAACCCGGCATACCTGATTAACCAGAGGATCTATGAGGTCGGAAACAAGCTCTGCATTACTTCCGAACAGGCTCACCTGCTGCCCATAGTCAGATTGAATGACATAGTTCATGGGCTCTTCGATATCAGTGAATGGGACTATCGGGATGACCGGGCCGAACTGCTCCTCGGTGTATAGCCTCATGCCGGGGCCAACCGGATACACAACTGCCGGGTACATGAACGTGTACTTCGCGTCACCACCATTTTCGTTGACTATGTGGGCACCCTTGGTACGAGCGTCATCGATCAACTCCGTGAGATACTTTGTTTTGTCTGGTTCAGGCAACGGGGTTATCCGTACCCCTTCATCCCATGGCATCCCTCTCTTGAGCTTACCGACGGCATCGCAAAATCTAGTTATAAATGCATCAGCAATCTGTTTATGAATAAAGAGTATCTTGATAGCCGTACACCGCTGGCCATTGAAGGACAGGGATCCTGATAAACATTCTTCAACCGCAGTATCCATATCTGCGTCCTTCAGGATGATCGCGGCATTCTTGGCTTCGAGTCCAAGTACGCACCGCAGGCGATGAGGTTTCGGATGCTGCTTTTTCAGGATGTCGGCGGCATGGCTGCTGCCGATGAATGCCAGTACATCGATTTTTCCGGATGCCATGATGGGACTGATGACTATCTGCCCTCTCCCATACACTATGTTGATAACGCCTTGAGGGAAGGAATCGCAAAAGGCATCAAGAAGTGGTTGGTGGAGCAAAACCCCCAGTCTCGGAGGTTTGAAAATCACCGTATTGCCCATGATGAGTGCTGGAATCAAAGTCGTGAAGGTTTCATTAAGTGGATAGTTGTAGGGGCCCATGCAGAGTGCGACACCGAGCGGTGCACGACGAATCTGCCCGATCACGCCCTGTTCGATAACGAATCGTGAAGACAGGCGATCCAGGTCTTTCAAGGCGTCTATAGTGTCCCGTATGTAGTCAACCGTTCGGTCAAACTCTTTTTCGGCATCAGGAAGCGTCTTGCCAATCTCCCACATCAGGAGCTTGACGACTTCTTCCCGCTGTTCCTTCATCCGGAAGGCAAATGCCGCTACGTGTCTTATACGTTCCTTGACGGACATGGTCGGCCAGGGTCCGCGTCCATGATCGTACGCCCTGCCGGCTGCGTCAAGAGCCTCCAACGCCTGCACCTCCGTCAGCAGGGGATAGGTGCCGATCAGCTTCTGCCTGACTGTATCGCCGCTTGCTTCGCATATGGGCGACAGCACGTCTTGTTGCGGGCCGTTCCATTCTTTGATCTCACCATCGCAGAGATAGTGGCGCTGCACTATGGGAGAATTGATGCGATATTTATCCGGAACCATATTGTCTTTGAGATAGCCTGAAAACTCGTCTGCCATTGCTGGTTCTCCATTCTGTCCAGTTCGTTCGTCACATGCGGCAATACTACAAAACGGCGGCAACATCCTTTGATACTAGTGAGGCATATTTATTGAAATTTTCTTTAAACATTTTGACTAATTTAGCGGCAGTTTTATCATAGAGACCCTTGTCAGCCCATGTATTACGCGGAGTGAGGACTTCAGTCGGCACACCGTCGCATTTTTTCGGAATTTCAAGGCCAAAGAATGTGTCTTTTTCAAAAGTACCGACATTTAGAGTGCCATCCAGTGCTGCATTGACAAGTGCCCGCGAATAGGCAATTTTCATACGGGAACCGACACCGTAGGCGCCTCCGCTCCAGCCGGTATTCACCAGCCAGCAGGTAACGTTGTATTTGTCAATCTTGCCTCTCAGCAGCTCACCGTAAACGGTTGGATTCAGCGCCATAAACGGGCCACCAAAACAAGGAGAGAAAGTCGCAGATGGTTCGGTTACTCCTGTCTCGGTACCGGCCACTTTGGCGGTGTAGCCTGATAGAAAGTGATACATGGCTTGTTCCGGGGTGAGGCGGGCAATGGGAGGCAGAACGCCGAATGCATCACAGGTAAGCATGATGATGTTGACAGGATGGCCGCCACAGCCGCTCTTTATTATGTTGGGAATGTGCGTCAGCGGATAGGAGGCGCGGGTGTTTTCTGTAAAGCTGTCATCATCAAGATCAACCCGACGTGTGTGGGTGTCAATGGCAACGTTTTCCAGAACAGTTCCGAAGCGGCGGGTCGTCTCATAAATTTCCGGTTCCGCTTCTTTGGAAAGCTTTATGACTTTGGCATAGCAGCCACCTTCAAAGTTAAAAACCCCCTTGTCATCCCAGCCATGCTCATCATCACCGATCAGCGAGCGGTCAGGATCAGCAGAAAGGGTGGTTTTTCCGGTGCCGGATAATCCAAAGAATATGGCAGTATCACCGTTTTTGCCCATATTAGCGGAGCAGTGCATAGTCATGATGTTCTTTTTTGTCGGCAGGAGGTAATTGAGAATAGTAAAGATCGCCTTCTTGATTTCACCGGCGTAGCTGGTACCGCCGATTATGATCATTTTACGGGCAAAGTTGATAATAATGAACGCTTCGGAGTTGGTTCCATTAATTGATGGGATGGCATGGAAATCCGGCATGGCAATGAGAGTGAACTGGGGAATATGACGTTCCAACTCATCGGTTGTTGCCGAGACAAACATATTGCGGGCAAAGAGAGAATGCCATGCCTTTTCTGTAATAACACGGATTGGCAGACGATGGTCTCTGTCAGCACCGGCAAAGCAGTCCTGAACAAACAGATCTCGACCATGCATGTAGGCACACATCCGGCTATACAGAGCATCAAATTTCGCCGGATCAAAAGGACGATTTACCTCGCCCCAGGCAACATTGTCATGACAGCTCGATTCATCAACTATAAATTTATCATTGGCTGCACGGCCTGTATAGTGCCCGGTCTTGACCGCAACGGTGCCCATGTGGGAAAGCAGACCTTCATTGCGTCTCACTATTTGCTCATAAAGTACCGAAGTGGGTGGCGTCCAATAAATAACGTTCGCATTGGTAATCCCATCTCCTTCAAGCCCAACACCTCTGGTAATGTCATTAAATTTCATTAGCTTCCTCCACATAATTATTTTGTAGTTGTTACGCTCTTGATTTTACGATGCGAACTTGTATCTGTTCGCTTTCTTTAACAGTGACGCAGGAAGCGTAACTCGGTGCGGAGATGCTCAACCTCCTCCAACAGGTTTAACGTAGTTTTAAGCCAAGTCAAATCCAGCCCATGCACGGTCCGCACGTGCTCGATTCGCCTACCGCAGTCACGCACTTTTTCTCACGACATCCTGTGGAGAAAGCAGACAGCCTGGTTGTTCGCTCATCCCGGTCTGAATTGCCCGCTCCATGGTCTTGCGGGACAGCTGCATCAGAAGTCCGTTCGTCCCGAAGAGGTCTTCGGGCTTCTTGCAATTTCTCATCAATGCATCAAGTAGTTCGTCGTTTGTGGCCATCTATTTCTCCTTGAGTGTATCCAATTGCCATCTGCGGCTGGAATGAACACTTCATGTCTGGCAGAGAACGTCCATAATTTTATCTTTTCAAAAATAAGTATTTATGCCGAGAACATAATTGCGTCTGCGCTGTCAGGAAAGTAAAAGCAACTAAGATGCCAGAGATGCCTGAATATGATGTGAGTGAAATAGTCCGATAATGCAGAGTATTTTAGAAATGGATCATGGGGAAGGAGCGGGAAACCGTCAAAAAAATTGTCATTATTGACAGTTCTGCACTACTATAACGATTTAAGAGTTTATGCGGTTTGTAGCATTACCCTCAGACCGCAGGAGTAGATGATCGTCAAGGCCATCTGTACCACCGGCTTGCGGATTGATCCAATGATGATGCGAACTTCATTGACCGACAGCACCACCGGCAGTTTTTTTTACACGTCTCGGTCGAAGCAGGTCAAAAATGTTCCAGGTACGTTTGAGGTTTGTCTCATAGAAGAACTTGATGCCACACAGGTAGATAGTGATGGTACTTCTGGCTATTTGCGCTCATTGATCAGGTGCAGGAAAAAACGCCGAACTTCCTCTTTGCCCAGTTGGTCGGGAGATCGTTTGTAATACCTGGCCAATCTCTGTACAGCAGCAACATAGCTCTTCTGGGTTTTCAGTGCAAACCCGGCAAGTTGTAAATCTTCCATCGTCCTTCGTCTCAACTCGGTCATGATCTCCTCTTCATTGGGGTGCGGCCAAAGGCCATTAAGAAGGTAAAACAAAGATTATGCTGATAGTAGAGACGAAAAAGGCACCTCCGGGGAGATGCCTCTGGTTTGATCTTAAATTACCTCGCAGCGGTTTCGTTCAACATTCTTCATGACTCGCCTCCTTGGTTGTGGCTCTGCGCCGTTGGATTTATCCCGACAGCGTAACCTATGTTAGCAAGGGGCGAGTCCTTTTTTTATTCTACTGGCGACATTATGTCTAATAACACACAAAACCTCAATTATAGAGGCGAGCTGCAGGACTTCAGTCTCCCATTTTCGAAAAGAGAAATAGCTTGTAACTGTTCACAGGTTTTGCCATCGATCTGTATAGTCTTGGAAAGAGTGCACGTATTTAATATGCCGGTTGAGTAGAAGCTGACTTGGCCATGCTGATTACAGGTGATTTCGCCATAATTGAAATATTCACTTGTGGTGCAGCTTTGGAGCAGTCCGTTTTCATACAAGTTGACAGGTTCATACTGCTTACAGGTGACGCCATTGATAACGAAATTGTTCTTAAGTATGCATGTTTTTAATTGACCCTTTGGATATCGGCAAGGAGTCTTACTGTCCAACGCCTGTGCCCCTCTGGAACATCTGAACA
>JABBNX010000129.1 GCA_019352135.1 Pseudomonadota bacterium | reverse complement strand
TTTTTTGGGGCAAAACAACATTTTTCAAAGATCGCTACAGAAGTCTAAAGTCCAGCACAATTTCATCAACCGTCGAGACGAAAATTTTCCCATCACCAATATTGCCGGTATGGGCAAATTTTTGAATCACGTTGACAACGTCAGCAACCATCTCTTCATGAACAACAACTTCCAGTTGAATGCGTGGAACGAACTCCACCATTTCATAAACGATCTTGTCTGCAGCATCCTTGGCCTTGCCTTTGCCGAATCCTTTGATCTCGGAGATTGTCACCCCCGGCAATCCCTCAATAGCATGAAGTTCCTCGGTTACTTCCAATAACTTCGACGGTCTGATTATTGCTTTTATCTCTTTCATAACACCTCCTAATCTGGGTTTTGTTATTTGTTAAAACACAGCTTCTATTACATTTCCTCATCAACTTTCCTCTTTTCAAACCAGCTGTAAACCGAGGGAATAATCAACAACGTAAGCAGCGTTGACGTCACCAATCCCCCGACAACAACTGTAGCAAGCGGTTTCTGGATCTCGGAGCCGGTACCGCTGGCAATCAGCATCGGAACCAGGCTGAAAATGGATATTGATGCAGTCATCAGCACTGGGCGCAATCTGTCGAGAGCTCCCTTTCTGATCGCTTCCGGTAATTCAAACCCTTCGTCGCGGAGTTGCGAGATGCGCGACACCAGCACGAGTCCGTTCAGCACGGCGACCCCGAACAGGACGATAAAGCCTATAGATGCAGGGACGGAGAGATATTGTCCCGATATATAGAGAGCAAAAACACCGCCGATCAGTGCAAACGGCAGATTGGAAATGACCAGCAGCGCCAGGCGGATTGACCGGAACGAAACGTATAAGAGAAGCATTATCAATCCGACAGCAACAGGCCCGATGATCATCAACTTGTTCATCGCCCGCTGCTGGTTCTCGAATTGACCACCCCAAGTCAGATAATAACCGGGGGGGAGCTTGACCTTCTCCTGTATCTTTTGTTTAGCTTCCGCAACAAACCCGCCGATGTCCCTGCCGGTTACGTTCATCTCGATCCCGATTCTTCTGATGCCGTCCTGGCGGCTTATCTGAACCGGCCCTTCGATCATTTTTACTTCGGCCAGCTGTTCGAGCGGAATGTTCATGCCCGTTTTTGTAGTGATAAGAATATTTTTGATAGTTTCCAGGGAATTTCTCTTTTCCTCCGGCAAGCGCACCGTTATGTCAAAATTACGGTTCTGTTCATAAAATTGAGAGGCGGACTTCCCGGCAACGGCAATTTCGATGACACTCTGGACATCGCTGATATTCAGGCCATAGCGGGCAATTTTTGCCCGGTCGATGTTGACCGTCAGGTATGGCTGCCCGGAAACCTTTTCGGTATTTAAATCAGTTCCACCCTTGACGGTAGAAAGAGCCTTGGCAATTTCAGCCGACTTGTCCCTCAACACGTCGATATCTTCGCCAAACAGCTTGACAATCAGTTGTGCCTTTGTTCCGGCGACAAGTTCATCAATCCGGCACTGAATCGGCTGGCTGAAGCCGAACGTGATGCCCGCCACCGATTCCAGGGACTTGCGCATTTCATTGGTAACCTCTTCTTTGGAAATGTCCCGTTTCCATTCGCTCTTCGGCTTGAATATCCCGACATATCCGGTTTTATCCACCCCTCTGGTATCAAGCGCGACACCGGTTTGTCCTGTCCGTGACACTATGATATCCAGTTCATCAAACTTCTTCAGCTTTTCTGCGGCAAGCTTGTTTACCTCCATCGCTTTCGCCGTGGAGACACCGGGGAGCATGGAAACATCCATGTCGAATGCCCCTTCATCCATAGTCGGGATGAACTCCGTCCCCAATCTTGTCACAAGAAACAACGACACCAGCAGGAACAGGCCGGCAGTGCTCAATACCACTTTTTTATTGTTCATTGCATATTCCAGAAGTGGCAGATAGAGCCTGTGTGCGTGCTTCATGATGAAGCTCTCTTGTTCCGGCTGCGGCTTCAGCAAGAGAGAACATAGAACCGGAATAATGAATACAGAGATAAAGAGCGATGAAAGTAGCGCGATCGCAACGGTAATGGCGAGCGGTCCAAACATCTTGCCTTCGATCCCTTCCAGGGAGATTATGGGAAGAAAGGTAATCGCAATTATCAATACCCCGAAAATACTGGGCTTTTGCACTTCGATTACCGCTTTAAGAATCGCAAGGACCGGATTCTCATCCTTTTTCATTTCAGCAAAGTGCCGTTGAACATTTTCCACCGCAATTATTGTTGAATCCAAGATCATGCCGATGGAGATAGCTATCCCGCCGAGTGACATCAGGTTCGCGCTCAATCCGGCAATCTTCATGACAACAAATGTGACAAACAGTGACAGCGGCAAAGCGATCAGTACGACAAAACTCCCTCTGATGCTTCTCAGCAATAAATACAATATGATGAGCACCAGAATAGCGCCCTCAAGCAGCGCCTTGTTTACCGTGTGTACGCTCGCGTTCACGATATCGCTTCTATCATAATACGGGGCCATCTTGATGCCGTCCGGCAGCATATTGTTGCCATTGATTTCTTTAACTTTTTCATCCACTCGGCGGACAACGTCACGGCTGTTGGCGCCGCGCAGCATCATGACGATGCCGCCGACGGCCTCATCCTTGCCGTTGGTCATGGCCGCGCCCATGCGCACGGCTTCGCCGATCTGGACCTGGGCGACGTCGCGCAGGTAGGTTGGTGTTCCTCCCTGGGATTTCAGGACAATATTTTCTATGTCACTGATATCTTTTATCAAGCCGACTCCGCGAACGATATATTGATCCGTGCCCCGTTCGAGGATATTGCCACCAACGTTTTGATTGTTGTTGCCGATGGCGGAATAGACATCGTCTACCGTTACGGCAAATTTCAGCATCTTTTCCGGCGAAACAACAACTTGGTACTCCTTGAAGTAGCCGCCGAACGAATTGATTTCATTAACACCGGCTACGCCTTTCAACTGCGGGGTGATAATCCACTCCTGAATGGTGCGCAGGTTGGTCAGGTAAGCAACCTTCTGCTGTGGATCATCCGGCATCTTTCCTTCAAGGGTGTACTGATAAATTTCACCCATGGCGGTGCCGATTGGCCCCATGGCAACTTCAACACCTTTGGGCACTTTTTCTCTCGCTTCCGCCAATCGCTCAAATACCAGCTGTCGTGCAAAATAAATATCGACATTGTCCTTGAAAACAATGGTCACGATTGACAGGCCGAACTTTGTAACCGAACGCATCTGTTCAATGTCCGGCAGGCCGCGCATTGCCATCTCGATCGGGTAGGTGACATTTCTCTCAATCTCAACGGCAGAGAGACCGTTGGCATGGCTTACTACCTCAACTTGTATGTTTGTTACATCCGGAAAAGCGTCAATCGGTAATTTCAGATATGAATACAATCCGAAAGCAATAATCAGCAGCGCAAGGAATATGACCATTCCTTTCTGCTTTATCGTATATGCAATTAGTTTCTCTAACATTAGTGTGCGTCCCCTGTTACTTCATCTTTTATTGATGATGGTGTCACTACCCCTCCAGTTCGCCCTTTTTAAGTTCCGACTTCAGTATGAACGCCCCCTTGATGGCATAGCGTTCTCCTTCTTTGAGGCCGGAAATAATCTCAACCATGCCGCCTGCAGTGCGGCCCGGTTGAACTTTACGGGGCTCAAACTCAACTCCTTTGTCGTCCACAACGAAGATCACCTTATTGCCGTCAACATCCTGAAGGGCCTCTTCGGGAACGGACAGGACCGCTGCTGCGTCAGCCGGTAAAGTCAGTTCAACTGTGGCAAACATCTCCGGCTTCAACTTCCGACCTGGATTAGCAACCGCAACACGTGCCTTGACCGTCCGGGTGGCTTCGTCAACCAGGTCAGCTATGTAGGTGATGCGACCCTTCAGCTTCTGGTCGAGAAAGGCGCTAACAGAAACAATTGCCGCTTGACCCTTGTGCACCTTGGCCAGATCTTTTTCATGGATGTCCACCAGCACCCAGACTGTAGAAAGATCGGCCACGGTGTAGAGGCTTTTGGAAGGGTCGGAGAGTTCACCTACGATGGCGTGCTTCTCGGTGATAATGCCGCCAATGGGGGAACGAACAGGCAGGAACGGCTTTTTATGGTCTTCACCTTTGAGGTCGGATCTTGAGACACCATACAGGGACAAGCGTTCCTCATCGGTGTGCAGCTCGGTCTGGGCGGTCTTGAAGTCGGTTTCGGCCAGGAGGATATCCTTGCGGGCTGCGATCTTCTTCTCCACCAAGTGCTTGATCCGATCCATGTTGGACTGCGCCAGGGCGAGCTTGGTCCTTGACTGGTGGTAGCGGCCCAGGGCCTCACCCAGTTCGACACTGTCGAGGGTTGCCAGGGCTTGTCCGGCGGAAACGCTGTCGCCCAGGGAGGCCCTGACGGCAACGATCTTTCCTGAGATGCGCGGCGATACGTGGGCGATGCGGTCGGCGTTGGCCTCCACCTTGCCGGTGACGCTGATCACGCCGCCCATACGCTGTTTATTTGCCGGAGCGACAACCACGCCGTTCTGTTTCTGCACCTCGGCGGTCATCTTGACACTGCTTGGGTCCTTCTTATCCTTCTGTTCCTTGCCTTCATCCTTGCTGCCTGCTTTTTCAACCCTTGTGTCGGCTTCCTTCTTTTCGGCAGGCTCTCCACCGCTGCTTTTGAGGTTGATTGAACGATAGAAAAACCCGCCACCCACAGCTACTGCCAGAATAAGTCCAATAATGATTACTTTTTTGTTCACTTAACACCTCCGGAAAGTTCTGTTGCCACTGCAGATTCGAGCCTCACTAGGGTAGCCTGACGGTCATATATCGCCGTCAGATAACCATCGCTTACCTCGAAGAACTTCTTTTGTTCCTGGATAACCGATAGAATGCCGACTTCCCCAAGCCGATAGGCCTCCTGAGTCAGTTTCAGGTTTTCATCAAGTTGGGGGATGATGTTTGATTTGTAGAGAGAAAGCACTTTTTCGGCATTCAATAAACTTGCATAGGCCGTTTCCACTTCACGTTCAGCAGTCCTAATTGCCGCCGTTAAACGGCTTTCAGTGCTGTTTTTTTTAGCTTTGGCTTCCTGAACATTCGCCTGATTTCTGTCAAACACAGGAATAGGCATCGACAGTTTCAAGCCTATAGTATAGGCCGTGTCTTTGCCCTCAATCCCGCCGATCTCCATGGCAGTCGTGTCCCGCCTTAAAGCAAGACCAACCGTGAGGTTTGGAATCCCTTCAGCCTGGGCAAGAGTGATATCCGATTCACCCCTGCCTTTTTCGGCTTCCAAGGCTTTGAGGTCCGGTCGCTTATCGTGAGCCAGCTTTTTGAGATCAATCAGTTTTTTCGACATGGCGATCTCAGTTTCAAAAGCTCCGATAATCGAAGGAGATTCCTCCAGTGCAAGTCCCATGAGTGTCCAGAGTTTCGCCTGATTCTGGTTCAGCGTTTTTTCTACATCAATCTTGGCACCTTCGCCGCGAGCCAGTTCAACTTTGACCAGGTTCATCTCCAACTCCGGAATATCACCTGCCGCCAGGCGCTCTTTCGTCACATCGAGAAGCTGACGATTAAGCACAATGGCACGATCTGACAGAGTGATCCGCTGCTCAGCAAGAACAACATCATAAAAAGCCGATTTTACCTCACCGCGTAGCACTCTCTCTCGGTCGGCCAACTGCCACCGATACATCTCCAATTCACGCTCAGCGTTGGAGAGCCGTTTCTCCCGTTTCCCGGCCAGAAAAAAATCTTGTGAAACCCCTAATGCCAGATTGTTCTCTGCAGGACTGCCGGTCAAAGCGCCAGTGCCTGCTTCAAAATCAAGAGTTGGGTTTGGTAGGAGTCCCGCTCTGACTTTACCGGCATCACGGATGCCTTTCTCTTCACGAAATGATACAAGTTCGCCGTTATTCTTTAATGAAACGTTGACTACCTGTGCCAGCGTTAGCTTTTGCGACTCGGCAAGCACCGGGGTTGACGACAAAACACATACGATTCCAGGCACCAGAATCAAAGCTCCTCGCGCAAATACAGTTATTCTCAAGGGAATAACCTCCTTTATTCTGTTTTGAGTGATGTGATGTAAAACGGATGCGGGCGCACCACGACATAGAGAGAAGATACAGCTGTCCCTAAATCAGGACGAACAACTCCCGGCGCGGCGTTTTATGCTTGTTGTTGTGGGGGGATAAGCTTGGAAAGATAGACTTCGGGTAAAAACTTGAAGGGATCGGAAGTTTGAATATCAAAAATTAATGGGTTATAGCTCAAATTAAAACACTGGACGGTAAGAGGCGCATGACAGGGACAGTCGAGGCATATATCGCAACAATCGCTATTTTCTTGCTGTTCAGCAGGGGTGCATGGACACTGGTGAGGTGATGATATTTCCGAAAGTGATTGGTCGTTCGCCGTCTTGACGTGACACTGCATGGCATTTGCACTTTCGAGCAAACCATTAATCGTCATGGTCAGAATGACAATGAGGAGAAGTCTGGAAATTTTTTTAAGAGGGATTAGTTTTCGCATGAATAGTTTAAGAAAATGACTGACTTTTTTAAAGCTGTCAAGACTCTATTTTATTGGCTTATGAATGAATGGCTGAAGATGTAATTTTCATCGAGTCATGAACTGGTTTTTTTGCAGGAGAAATTCGACAATAGACAAATAATCCAATTCCACTTGACTTCTTCCAATGAAGTAATTACATTTACAATTAGTAGAGGGGAGTAGCTATCAACCAGAGACATGGTTGATCCCGTGTTCGTCAACACAGTCGCAAGACTCGGACCGGGAACGATTTTATCGCAAGCAAGACCTTTATCCAAAGCGTATTTCGCCGTGGGTAAAGGTCTTTTTTATTTACCCACGGCGAAGAAAAACCGTCGGAGGTAAATAAATGAACAACGTACTCAAAACCACCTTTCTCCTTTCCCTGCTTACCATCCTACTGGTCGCTATGGGCGGTGCCGTCGGCGGTCAGGGGGGCATGATCGTCGCCTTCCTGTTGGCAGCTGCCATGAACTTCGGTTCTTACTGGTTTTCCGACAAGATCGTCCTCCGAATGTACAACGCTCACGAGGTTTCCCGTGAGGAACATCCTCTTTTTCACGGAATGATCGAGCGGCTTGCCACGCGGGCCGGTATCCCCATGCCCAAGGTTTATATCATTCCGGACGACTCCCCCAATGCCTTTGCCACCGGCCGCAATCCTGATCACGCCGTAGTCGCAGCCACAGAAGGGATTCTACGCATCCTCACGCCAGATGAACTCGAAGGGGTCATGGCACACGAACTCGCCCATGTCAAAAACCGCGACATACTGATTTCGAGTATTGCCGCTACACTTGCCGGCGTCATCTCAATGATCGGCAACATGCTGCAATGGGGTGCCATGTTTGGTGCCGGCCGGAGTGAAGAGGACGAGGGGGGCGGCATCGGCGGCCTGGTCGGTACTTTGGCCATGGCAATTATTGCCCCGATAGCGGCGATGATGATCCAGATGGCGGTCTCCCGTTCCCGTGAATACCTGGCGGATGCTTCTGGTGCTGAAATCTGTGGCCGCCCGCTGGAGCTGGCCGGTGCCCTGCGCAAACTGCATACCGCATCGCAGGCAATACCGATGCTGGATGCCCGCCCTGCCACAGCCCATATGTTTATAGTCAACCCACTGACCGGCGGAGGCCTGATGGCGCTCTTTTCGACCCATCCGCCAATGGAGGAGAGAATATCACGACTTAAATCACTGGCAATTCGAAGAGGCTAACAAACCAACTAACAACGGGACACAGTCCAACAACACAAAGGGGAATATTATGCTTTACAACAGAAATAGAGTTTCAAAAGAATCAAAAAAAAGAAAAGAATCAGAGCAGGTTCAAAATGTCATTTCGTTGCGCATAAATGATGATGAGAAGAGGACACTGGAAAAACTGACTAAGGCAACATCCAAAAGCATCTCCGATATTATGAGGGAGGCCATTGATATGTGGAAATCCAAACAACGCAAATTATGCATGTAAAACTTATGATCAATCAAACTAACCAAACGAGTTAACCATCCCGGCTCTGCCGGGAGTAGTTGAACCCAAAGGAGTAAATCTATGAAAAACTACGTAGTAAGAATTTTTACCGTTTTGGCCGCCGTACTGTTTTTAAGCATTTCAGTGCTGGAGCTCAATGCTGAAGCCAGGGCTGGAGGAAGCCGTTCCATGGGTAGCCGCGGCTCCCGAAGTTATTCCAGACCGGCAAGCACGTACTCCCAACCAAGCCCGCCACGTCAGCAGGCAGCACTGACTCCGGGTGCTTTCCAGCAGCAAGGAGGTGGCTTTATGCGGAGTATGGCCGGTGGCCTCGCGGGTGGTATGCTTGGCAGCATGCTGTTTAGCGGCATTGCCGGAGCCGGTGGTGGCGTTGGCAGCGGGATGGGCGGCGGTGGAATAGGCCTGTTTGAAATCATTCTGCTGGCTGGAGGGGGATATCTCATCTACCGTTATATTAAAAAGAAAAAGCTGGAAGGCCCGACTAATCCCTTTAACCGGTGATTATTCCGGATAGGTTTTAGGCAAAAGAATACCCTTCAGTTGGAAAACAAACAGCCTCATTCTGAATATTGAATCGCAGGGGTGGGTATTAAAGTAAAAATTTCAATAATGATATTGAGAAACAGATGACAGATCAAACAATGATGTGGCTGGTTTTCAGTACCCTTGTGGTGATCTTGCTGGTCGTCGACCTGGGTCTTAACAGGAAGAGCCACGAGATTTCCTTCCGTGAGGCGCTGACCTGGACCGGGGTCTGGATTTCGCTGGCCCTGCTTTTTAACGGCGGAATCTACTATTACCTTGGAGAATCCAAGGCACTGGAATTCTTCACCGGTTATGTCATTGAGAAATCACTCTCGGTGGATAACCTGTTTGTCTTCATCATGATCTTTTCCTACTTCCATATTCCTCGATTGTACCAACCGAAGATACTGAAGTGGGGTATTATCGGTGCATTGGTATTGCGGGCGATTTTTATCTTTGTAGGGATAGAATTGCTGGAGATGTTTCACTGGATAATCTACCTCTTCGGCGGAATTTTGATAGTAACTGGTGTCAAAATGGCTGTCGGCGGTGAGGAAAAGATCGAACCGGAGAAGAACCTGCTGGTAAAACTGGTCAGAAGATTCGTTCCCATCACCAAACGGGTATGTGGCGATCGTTTTTTCATCAATAGAAACGGGGTACGTGCGGCCACTCCGCTTTTCCTGGCTCTGGTGATGGTTGAATCAAGTGATGTGATTTTTGCTCTGGATTCCATTCCGGCGGTCTTTGCCGTTACCAGAGATCCATTTATCGTCTATACATCCAATGTTTTTGCCATAATGGGACTCCGGGCACTTTATTTTCTCCTCTCCAACGTTATGGGCATGTTTGCCTATTTGAAGCTGGGTATATCCTTTGTCCTGGCCTTTGTTGGTGTCAAGATGCTGCTGGCAGGTACCCGCTTTGAAATATCGACCTATTTCTCATTGGGGGTGATTTTCGGCGTACTGGCCATTTCAATCATTACTTCGATCGTCATGGGAAAGAAAGGCCGTTAATAACTGACGCAGTTTGGAATATGTCGGGTTCGGCTGCCCGGACGATTAGTTGATGACGCCAATGACAATCCAATGGATGACTTTCCCATTGGCCTCAATGTTACTCAGGGAGTTTTGTTAAATGAGACGGATTCCTGAACCTCGGAAAGTCAATTACACATTCATGTTGACAGGTCCTGCCGTTTCAGCAAGTATTGAGCAGTTGTAAAGTGAAAGTATCAAATGAAACATTCTCAGGTTCTCAACATGAAAAGGTGTAGGCCATTACATATTCGGAAGCAATCCAGATTGTTTGTCACTATGGCGGTTTTTGTCATTCTGGCTTTCAACGGTATACTTGCGACTGCATGTGCCCCTCATGAAAATTCAAAAGAACGTAACAGCGCGATATCCAAAACCCAAGGGATAACTTCTCACGTAAATTTGATGCGCTCGCAAAAAGTTCATGCAGTCACGAATTCAAATTCGGAGGGCAGGTA
>JABBNX010000128.1 GCA_019352135.1 Pseudomonadota bacterium | reverse complement strand
CTGCATGCCCGCACCTATACCCAGCGGTTGGTATATGACACCGTTGATTACCTGGACAACAATCAGATGGATTTCACATCTCTTGTCACGGCAAGAAATATGACCGCGGCACCTGGATCTGTCTTGGCCGGTGTTTACACAGGTTATGATGTGAACGTCCTGAATCCAACTCCTGGTGTTGGCCTGTCCGGACCAGGACTTGCTACCGAATCAATGGCGTGGTTGGCTGGGACGCACTACACCGACACCAAAGGTACAGTTTCGGTGCCTCTAAGACTTCGTCCGTAAACTTTTAATGTTCCTCATGCAGGGTGGCACACCAGGTCACCCTGCACAACCCACTCAATATTGCTGGACCAAGAGCCCCGGAGTGATCCGGGGCTTGTTTTGTTTGTGCGCCAGACATAGCGCGTGGCGTGTAAGCGCCATCGAATCAGCTGTGGTAGTTAATTTGTGACTTGGAAGTGTAAGTCATCTACGGACCCTGATGGTGGGAACCGTTAGCCGGACGGCAAGGGTGTCCGTTGTGAGACGGAATCTGTAGGAAGCAGCAGCATTTCCAAGAGCCAATATGTAGATTCTAACACTACAACATCTCTCATTAGAGTGGGCAATACTTGGGCAGCAGATGTTCCTCGAGTCGAGCAATATGTAAAAGATGATATTGCAGGTTCTGGTGTTGTGGCTGCCACTGAAAATCAGCCAAGCAAATGCGATGAGAATTGAGAATAGATACGACAAAGATGGTTACGATGAAGATGGATTCGACTACGGTGAATATGATCGCAATGGTCGGCCCAAATATCCATTTTTTTGTACCAAAACTTGATTATCTATTACGCTTAAAGCTATACTGCTGTAATTGTTAAACTTTACCGGCTTAATAACAAGAGTGTAAACCGCCAGTTTCAGATTGCAACCACACCGCACCGACTGGGAAGTTGAAGCAGATGCCAGTGAGCGACTCCCCATTCCAGGATTGCGGTGCAGGGATATTCGGCAAGTTTTTGAGGAGGATCCTGGCCAAGGAAGCGGAGGACCGCCAGCAGTAACGCCGACTCCCTGCCAATGACAGTGCCCAGTTGATGTGAAATCAGATGGTCACGCTTGCTTAGTTTTGAGCCATCAGGCCCGACAACCAGAGGAAGGTGGCAGTAGTCCGGTTGCGGATAGCCGAGAAGTCGCTGCAGATATATTTGACGGGGCGTAGAACCAAGCAGATCTTCTCCCCGCACCACCTGATTCACCCCTGCCAGGTAATCATCCACGACAACGGCCAGTTGATAGGCAAACGCCCCGTCACTGCGTCTGAGTACAAAATCTCCGGAGGTCGCAGGGAGCCTTTGACATATCCTTCCCTTCCTGATGTCGGAAAAACAGATCTCCTCCTCCGGCACCCTGACCCGCCAGGAACGGATAACTGAGTCCGCTTTCATGCCCCACCGACAGCTGCCGGGATACGGTATGCAATCGTCCTCGACATGAGGGGCCGACGCGCTCCGGGCAATCTCCTTGCGTGAACAGCCACAGGGATAGACAACCCCTGCCTGTAGCAGTGCTGCAAATACATGCTGATACTCTTCCTGGTGTCTGCTCTGACAGGCAACTTCGCCATCCCAGAGCAGTCCGAACGACTCCAGGGTCCGCATGATATCATCTGCCATTCCAGGCACCTGGCGCGATGTATCCAGATCATCAAGCCGAAGCACCCACCTCCCACCCGCCTGCTTCGCCATCAGATAGCTCCCGACCGCCGCTACCAGTGAACCGGTATGGAGCGCTCCGGTCGGAGAAGGGGCAAAACGGCCGACAACATGATGATCAGAACGGCTGTCCACGGCGGTTCGAGTGGTCAGCTTGCATAGGAACAGCAATAATCCGCTACAACCGGCACTTTCATCAAAAAGACGGAATGTGCCGGCACGTTAAACGCTTCACCGCCAACCACTTTCTGCCACTCAGCCTCGCCCTTCAGTTGCCACTCCAACTCTCCCGATAGAATTTCCATAATCTCGGCAACTCCGGTGGAAAATTCATATTCTCCGACCTGCATGACACCCAGCGTTTTTTTAGTGCCATCTGCAAACAGGACCGAATAACTGACAACCTGACCGCCAAAATAGATATTGGCCTTCTTGACAACAGTGACATTTTTGAACTCTGACATACTATCCTCCCGGAAATGGTGGTATTTACTTTCTGCACTGCGGATATAGGGCACAAAAAAACCCGCCTCGTTCAACAGCAGGTTCTTCTGAATAACACTCCATACGGCAATGGTCAATCAGTTGAATGTACCCCTCAACAGATCGGCTTTCCAGGCAACGGTTGTACGCCCTGATCCGGGCGAGGCGACCAGTTCCGGAACGATTGTCGGAAGCGCAATTTTTACATGGCCATCTTCAACTTGGGCAAAGGCACGAGCCGACTTGACCAACCCATAAGCCGTCCCGGCCAAAACGCCCGATGCGGCGCCATATGCAATGAAGTTAAGGTTATCCAGCGGCTTGTCCTTAAAAACCATGATAGCGCCGCCAACAAGACCGCCGATGGCAGCGCCATAAAATGCATCGGTGAAAACTTCCCTGATCGTATCATCTGAGGCGAACGCCGATGAAGCTGCCGATAAAAGTGAAACAAGCGTCATTACTGCGACAAGCTTTCTTATCTGTTTCATCTTGTGTCGTCCCCATATCTTTATTTAATTTTCCGACTACTTTAGTAACATACTAGTGTGCACCCCGTCAAGCCGGTTTCAAATAACAACACGATATCAATGGGTTTTATCCGCCGTGAGCAAAGGATACGGCCAACGCCTCTTCCTCATCCCGGCTGGTCACTTCGCCATCGAGACGTGCCTGAAGCAGGCGTTCCTTGATGCGCCCCAACAGCGGCCCGGGCTCCAGGCCGAGTCCGCGCAGGTCATTTCCGTTCAATAGCGGGGCAACGGCACGCAGCCGGGTCAGATAGAGCGATACGAACCGCCTGACCTGCTCACTGCTGGCCCGGGCAGCCATGTACAGCAGCATCTCCAGGGAAAAACCGCTGAACCAGCCGTATAACTGACTGTTGGGCACTTCACCATCCTGCTTCAGCCGCCTCTTGATTGTATTCCGCGTGGTGAATACCAGGTGGCGCTGGCTGCAAAGCCGTACCGCCAGGCGCCCGGGAATTGCCAGGCGGCGGCAGGCATCACGAAACTCATCAGAACTTAGCCCGTCACATAAGGCCAAAAAATATACCTGCCAGGGTTCGCAACGGTCCTCAAGATAAAGCAGCCGGAACCAGGCCATGACCTGCCCCGCCTCCTGAAGCACCCGCCCGGTTGCCGGCACGAGCTTGAGTGCGGGATGGATGAATGGCAGAAGCCCCAAGTAAGCCATACGTCCTATGGCAGCTGACGGCTCTTTTTCACGCAGGATCTGTACCAGTTCACTCATCAGCCGCTCTCCTCCCAGCTTGTCAAGGAGATGCATCCGAACCGCACTGCGAATCAGGTTCTCGGTATGGGGAGCGATGTGAAAACCAAGGCGCTGTTCAAAACGGATCGCCCGGAACACTCGAGTCGGATCCTCGACAAATGACAGGTTGTGCAATACCCTGACCACCCGTTCCTGAAGATCCTGCTGGCCACCAAAATGATCAGTCAGATGGCCAAAACGGGAGGCATTAATACAAAGCGCCAGTGTATTGACCGTAAAATCACGCCGATACAGATCATGCCGGAGCGAGGCCCGCTCAACCGTCGGCAGTGCACCGGGGGATTCATAATATTCCAGACGGGTGCTGGCCACATCAATTTTGCGGCCATCCGGCAGGACCAGCACCGCAGTACCGAACTTTTTATGGCTGCGCACCCTGCCGCCATGGCGTTCTGCAAAAGAGTCCGCAAAGAAGACGCCATCGCCTTCAACGGTTACATCGATATCCAGATTATCAACCCCCAGCAGCAGATCGCGCACAAAGCCGCCGACCGCATAGACCGCCAACCCGAGCTCGTCACCGACCATTCCAAGCGTGCGCAGGGTTTCACGAACTTCCGGCGAAAGACGCTTGCCAAGCAGACCTGCGACCGAACGGGTTCGAGTCGGAACGTCCAGAGATTCAAGGTCATAGAGTGCGCCACTCTGGCCACGACGCCCTCCGTAAATATGACGCATCAGATCGGTTCTTGTCACCGCTCCGGCAAGTTCCGTCCCTATAAAAACCGGAACAAAGCGCCGATTCCCGCTTACCATGTAGGACTGAATATCTGTAAGGAGGGTATCTGGTGATGCAGAAAGGTATTCGGTATGCATGAAATCCGTCACCAAAGATTCACCCAACCCATGGTGCAGCGCCTTCTCGATGGTCTTGCGCGAGATGACGCCGACCATCAATTCTCCGGCCATAACCGGCATGGCGTTACAATTGTAGCGGGTCAAAAGCTCGCGAGCTCCGGCAATGGTGGTAGAGGCAGGCATTGTCTTGACCGGGGACGACATAATGCTCCCTGCAGTTATCTCACCTTTTACCGAGAGCTGTAGCAGCTTGTCAAGACGTTCCAGAACCTGCTTCAGCGACTCATTATGCACGACCGCCGAAGCGGCAGTCGCATGGCCGCCCCCGTGGAACCCCTTCATGATTTCACCGGCATCAATTTCCGGACTATGACTACGAGCAACAAGATAGACATGGTCTTCCATGGCTACCGCTAAAAACACGGCGTCCATATTTTTCATATCCCGCATCAGGTGAGCCAGTGAAGCAATATCTCCGATATAGTAATCGCACGATGCATAGGCAATCGATATGGAAATTCCATTCACCGAACTCGTCTTGAGTGTCGTCAGCAGCTGCTTCAAAATTTCCATCTGCGCCCTGGATAATTCCGGAGTCAACGCATCACTGATAATGTTCAGCCGGGCTCCCTGCCCCAGCAGCCAACCAGCAACGCGGTAATCGTCCGGTGTTGTCGATGCGAACAGCAGACGCCCGGTATCTTCGTGGATGCCAAGCAGTATCAGGGTCGCCTCTTCAGCACTCAGTGAAACGCCTCCTTCCATCAATATGGAGGACAGAAGGGTGGAAGCGGAGCCGCTGACAGCGATAGTCCCCCCGGTCGGCATGATGCTTTCATCCGTCACCGGGTGATGGTCATAGATATGAATTTCCAGGCCGGGACGAGCAAGGATCTCTGCAAAGCGGCCGATACGGGTTGCCTGCTGGCAATCGACAATGATCAGACGGGTGATTGACTGCAGATTGATATCTTTGGCACGGACGAAGTGCGGCAAGTAGTCCGGATGACGCTCGATAAAACTTCGAAGCCCCTTCTCCTGGGAGCCCGGAAATGACAGCACGGCGTCGGGATAGAGGCGCAGGGCCGCGGTCATGGCGCCCAGACAATCAAAGTCGGCATTTGTATGGGTCGTTATGACATCCATAGTCACCCGAAAAACCAGCGTACTTTCGCTGAACCTGTCATCCTGAGACTATTCCTCGCACGCTATCGACATTGACTTCAGGTGCCAGATGTCTTCGTTATAATCATTGATAGTCCGGTCGGTGGAAAACTTGCCGCTACAGGCGGTATTCATGATGCTCATGCGGGTCCAGCGTTCGCGATCCTGATAGGCCGCAGCCACATGCTGCTGGGCGACGACAAAGCTGCGGAAATCCGCAGCAACCATCCATGGGTCATGAGGTGAATAGATTGCGTTGATGATCGGGTCAAAGAGGCCGGCCTCAAACAGGTTAAAGTGACCACAGTGCAGAAGATTCATGACCCTCTGCAGGTCGTCGTCGTGGCCGATGATCGCATGCGGGTCATAGTCCCACCGTAATTCGTCAACCTCTTCGCTCGTCAGTCCAAACACGAAAAAGTTCTCTTCGCCGACCTCCTCGCGGATTTCGATATTGGCGCCATCGAGCGTGCCGATGGTTATGGCACCATTCATCATGAACTTCATATTGCCGGTTCCGGAAGCCTCCTTGCCGGCTGTAGACAGCTGCTCCGACAGGTCGGTACCGGGACAGATGACCTCCATGGCGGTCACACTGTAATTAGGCAGAAACGCCACCTTGAGTTGGTCACCGACGGCCGGATCGGCATTGATCACCTGGGCCACGCTGTTAATCAGCTTGATGATCAGTTTTGCCATGCCATAACCGGGCGCCGCTTTCCCACCGATCAGCACACAGCGATTGGTCCACCCTGCCGTATCACCCCGCTTGATCCGGTCATACAGATGGATGACATGCAGTATGTTAAGAAGTTGCCGCTTATACTCATGGATCCGCTTGACCTGGACATCAAAAAGCGCATCCGGATTGAATGTAACACCACACTTCGCCTCGACAAGCGCTGAAAGGCGCATTTTATTGGCCTGCTTGACTTCGTGCCAGCGCTGCCGGAATCCGTCGTCAGCAGCACGTTCGGCGATACGCTTGACCTGCTGCAGGTCGGCCACCCACCCCTCACCAATTTCCTCACTCATCAGCCGGCTTAAACCCGGGTTACAGCGGGCGATCCAGCGCCGTGGCGTCACCCCGTTGGTCTTGTTGTTGAATTTTTGGGGCCATAGTTCATAAAAGTCGCGAAAAAGCCCCTGGGTAAGCAGCTGCGAGTGCAGAGCGGCGACCCCGTTGACGGAAAAGCTCCCCACAATGGCCAGATATGCCATCCGCACCTGGGGGACCGCCCCCTCTTCGATGATGGACATGCGCCTCATGCGTTCGCTATCCCCGGGCCAGCGGCTGGACACTTCCCTCATGAAGCGGGCATTTATCTCCAGAATTATCTCCATAATCCGGGGCAATAGCTGGCTGAAAAGCGGCAGTGACCATTTTTCCAGGGCTTCAGGAAGCAGGGTATGATTGGTGTATGCCATCGTCTGACAGGTGATCTCCCAGGCCTGATCCCAGCCCATTCCCTGATCGTCGATCAGAATTCGCATCAGTTCAGGCACGGCACAGCTCGGATGGGTGTCGTTCAGTTGAAAGCAGTTGTTGGCGGCAAATGTGCTGAAGTCGCCTTTACGCACTATCACCCAGCGTTCTACAACATCCTGAAGAGTCGCTGAAGCGAGAAAATACTGCTGGCGCAGGCGGAGAACCTTGCCGTTTTCACTGGCATCGTTCGGGTAGAGCACCATCGTGATGTTTTCGGCTTCGTTCTTGGTGGCAACGGATTCGGCATAGTCGCCGGCATTGAATTCGCCAAGATCAAAAACATCGGTAGCTGCCGCTTTCCAGAGCCGCAGCGTGTTAACGGTGCCATTGCGATATCCGGGAATCGGGATATCGTAGGGGACCGCCAACACATCCCGGGTGTCGATCCAGCGAACGCGCAGTCCTCCGCTCTCGGTGCCATGGTGCTCGCAGCGGCCGCCAAAACGGACCCGCTGGGTATATTCCGGACGCTCCTGCTCCCAGGGGTTCCCGTCCCGCAGCCAGTGATCCGGCTCCTCAATCTGGCGGCCATCCACAATCCGCTGGCGGAACATGCCGTATTCATAGCGCAGGCCATACCCCATCACCGGCAGTTGCAGAGTGGCACAACTGTCAAGAAAACAGGCCGCCAGACGCCCGAGTCCCCCATTGCCGAGTCCGGCATCAATTTCGGCTTCTGCCAGGTCTTCCAGCTTGATACCGAGCTCATGCATCGCCGCCGTCGCAGCATCGGTAATGCCGATATTCAGCATCGCATTGCCGAGCGTACGCCCCATCAGAAATTCCAGCGAAAGGTAATACCCCTGTTTGCACCGGGACTCAACATACGTATAGCGGGTCTTCTTCCAGCGCTCCATCAATCGGTCGCGAACCGTGAGCGCCAGCGCCTTGTAAAAATATTTAACGGAATGGCAATATTTATTCTGGCCAAGCGTATAGGTGAAATATCTCCGATAATCATGTATCAGACCTGCAGCATCCAGCGGCAGCGGAGGCAGCTCCGTCAAACCGGGCGAGTTGATTGTCGTGCGTTTCTTTTTTTGAATCATTACGTGGTTTCCTCCTTTGCATCACCATTTCCGCGATGCACGCATCTGCTGTTTGATCTACTTTTACTTCCTTGATTTGCCTGAGAACCGTACATGGTTTTGTAATTGAAGGCAATTCACAATGAACATGTACACAGGTATACATCCGCGTAAAATACCATAAATTGATTCTACATCTTTTCCGTACATCTTCCAGTCACGCTTTATTTAAGCGAAAACGTATGGATATGACAGTCATATCCTGATATAATATCAGATTGAAACCGACAGTACGTACATACTCTTGAAGAGGAGCTTCTTACCATGCCCATCGAACCCATCCGGCTCACCCAGACCGTCAAAGGATCAGGGTGCGCAGCCAAACTTGCCCCTGGCGACCTGGCGCTGGCATTATGCGGACTTGATCTGCCTGTAGACCCGGATCTGATTGTCGGCATCGATAAGGCGGACGACGCCGGGGTCTACCGGATCTCGGACGACCTTGCCCTGGTCTAGACCATCGACTTTTTTCCGCCGATGGTTGATGATCCCTATAGCTTCGGTCAAATCGCCGCCGCCAACGCCCTGAGCGATATCTACGCCATGGGGGGCATTCCCAAGACCGCCATGAATGTCGTGGCCTTCCCGGCCAAAACCCTGGATATGTCAATCCTCCGCACCATTATTGAAGGCGGCCTGAGCAAAATGCGGGAGGCCGGAGTCGTTCTCGTCGGCGGCCACACCGTCGAAGACAGCGAATTGAAATACGGCCTGTCGGTGACCGGTTTCATTCACCCCGGCCGCATCCTGACCAAAAGAAACCTGCAGACCGGAGACCGCCTGATACTCACCAAACCGATAGGCACGGGAATAGTCTCCACCGCCATCAAGGCCGGGCTCGCCGACCAGTCCTTAACAGACAAGGTCACGCAGGCCATGGCAACCTTGAACCGTGACGCGGCCTTAACCATGGAGGACTTTCCGGTGCATGCCTGCACGGATATCACCGGCTTCGGCTTCCTGGGACATCTGGCAGAGATGGTGGTCGACTCGGGACACGGAGTGCGTATCACAGCGGCACATGTCCCGATGTACCCCGAAGCCCTGGAGTGGGCCGCCATGGGATTAATCCCGGCCGGTGCCTACAACAACCGAAACTTCAGAGGGTCATTTGTCGATTTCGGCGCTACCGTCACCCAAAGAGTTCAGGACGTGCTCTTTGACCCCCAGACCTCCGGGGGACTGCTGATTGCCGTTGCCGCCACGGAAGCGGAAAGACTCGTACATGCCCTGCGCGCAACAGGGATCGAATCCGCCGCCATCGTCGGCGAAGTAATTGCGGAACCGGTCGACAGGATCATCGTAGCATAAACCACACGTGGAGACTTGCATGAGCAACGAACTTGATTGCCGTGGCCTGGGATGCCCCGCCCCGGTGCTGAAAATCAGGGAGGCCCTTGAAAAAGAGGCTCCTGCCGCCATAACAGTCCTGATCGACAACGAAGCAGGATGGCAAAACGTCTGCCGTTTCCTTGAGCACCAAAATTACACCATACGCACGGAGAAACAGGGAGCCGTGTTTCGCGTTGTCGGCACACGGGAGGAAGGAACCGCCGCGCCCGCTAAAGCTCCCCCAGCATTTGCGGCAACAGAGCGGAAGGCCGGGATGAAAAAGATCATGGTCATGGTCACGAGTGACCATATGGGGCATGGCGATGATGGTTTGGGGGACATGCTGATGTTTAACTTCCTGAAAACCCTGAAAGAGATGGGGCCCGAGCTGTGGCGTCTCGTATTTGTCAACAACGGCGTGACCTTTACCGCAGAAGGCTCTGAGGCTGTGCCCATACTACAAGAGCTTGCCGGAGAAGGGGTGCAGATCCTGGCGTGCGGCGCCTGTCTGGCGTACCTCCATTTACTGGACAAGATACAGGTTGGCGAGGTGTCAAACATGCTCGATATCGTCACCGGCATGCAGCTTGCCGATAGTGTTGTCACTATTTGAGCGTTGGTGTCATTTTTCTTACTCTGAAACAAAAAAATGTCAGCTAAAAGTGTCAATTTCCGTCTGCTAACCATCCGGGACAGTCACTTTATTTCTGTCCTAGCCCCAATACTGTTCACTTAACTAAAGTTTTTATGCCATTCTGCCGAGAAGTTCGAC
>JABBNX010000127.1 GCA_019352135.1 Pseudomonadota bacterium | reverse complement strand
TACCTGCCCTCCGAATTTGAATTCGTGACTGCATGAACTTTTTGCGAGCGCATCATCAAAGACAAAACCGGCTTGTACCCGGTGATGCGAATCGTTCATTTTTTGGTTATCTGGTAGCTTTTTCCTGCCCGAGATAATGTTATAGTGGAATCAATCGGCTCTTAATACGCAAAAACCTCCGGGGATTTAGAACCCCGGAGGTTTGGTACAGCCAGCATGAGACGGTTTAAATAAGAATTAGCACCCGGCTGTTTTCTTGAACAGCTTGGAAACATTCTTACCATCTTGAACTTCATATTTGCAACGGATTTCGTCGCCATACACAATGCGCTTGTCATTGAATTTGTCGAGCGTCATTTCATCTTTCACCAGAATTACAACATTAGCAGCGGTTTTATTGTCTTTCAGGGTGACTGTTGCAGATTTCTTATCGGCGGCAACCTCAATTTTGGTAATCACACCGACCATCTTTACTTCTTCAGCATGTGCGGTTTTTGTAAAGGAAACCAGGGAAACAACTACCAAGGCCAGCATTGCAACTACGGATACAAATTTTTTCATGATACGCTCCTTGCGTGATATGGAATAATATAGATTATACCATTATCAATATTATTCCGCAAAACTTTTTTTACTTCCCGGCAGTGGAGTGAAATCCACTGCCGGGAATAACGTTACGAACTAGAAGTGTACTTCGAATGTTGCGTATACATCCTGGGCTTTCGAAACTGGTGCCAACATCAGCATGGTACCAGGTGTGATACTAGAAATTTTGACAGGAGCGCCGACCCAGTTGTTGCTGCCGGTGTATTCGAAGTCATAATACTGGTAACCGATCTTGAAGAAGGTCTTGCTGAAGTATGATGAAATAGGTTTCAGGTCAAGTTCCTGAATGATGTACGGCTCATACACATTACCACGTGTGCCGACTTTGCTGGTCCACATATCGTCAGCAGCAGGAGCAAAGGTGATCCAATCTTTCGAACCGTGGTTAAACTCGAAGCCGATTTTTGTTTTGGAAGGAAGGTCATAGCGAATGCCTGCGTAGGCAGCCCAACCGGTCCGACTTTTCGTGTCAGGTCCACCATTAAATGTTCCCGTCATAAGACCTACGGGAGTTGTATTTGCCATTGCAGTATTGGTGTTCGGATGTGTTACGCTCAGACCGAAATCGGTGAAGAAATTCAGGTTACCCGGACCGACATTTTTGAGGGTACTCATGGCGCCTGCACCGTACCAGTCGATGCTGCCAAGATTGGTAGTAGGGCCGACTGTCCCGAAAGCAGCTGTATTATTCATAGCCGGGAAATCAAAAATATCAAAGCCGCGGTTCCACTGCAGCCAAACACGCAGCGGATCGGTATCAACCGGAATGATAGCAACTCCAAGCATGTCGGTATCTTTGATGGTGTTAGAATTAGTCTTGAAGCCGCTGTCAAAGCCACGACCATAACAGACCTTGGCATAGGCGCCGGGCAGCATATCGATGTCAGGAGCCCAACCGAGAGTGCCACCGTCAAAAGCATAATCAACCAACAGTGAAGGTGTACCGCCATTGCCGGGACGTTCATTGTCCATTTTCAGATTGCTGGGTGCGCCGTTGGTTGAAGGGCGACGGCCTACCGAGAACCATACCGGCTGATCGGCGATGTTGCTCCAGGTTGCATAGGCACGATCAACGTCCAACAGACTGCTGGAAGGGACATGACCAAGTGTACCGTCGAATACGCCGACGCGGTCGGCAAAGTAATTGCCAGTCGTAGCGGAATCACTCTGGGAACCGAACGTCTTGTACATGGCAAGTCTTACGTTCACCGTAACATCCTGAGTTGCCTTGGCATGTAGGTCAAGATCGAACTTGTTGGTGTAAAGAGTTTCGTTCTTTGGTTTGTACGCAGGAACGTTAGCAAAGTTCAGAGCAGCGCCCATTTGGGCTTGAGTCGGGCCAGTAGTGGGACTAACGCCATTTACAGGGTTTGAAAGATAGGATTGCACGCTTAATGCATTAGCATAATTTACCGTCTGACCATGAAGACTATCAACCCGGAAGCGGTAATCGCCGCCAATGGACAACCACTTGCTGAGAGACTTGTCCTCAACACGCTTAACCGTGCCCTTGAGGTCATTCACATCCTGGGTAAGCTGGTCTACCTTCAGCTGCAAGTCCGCTTCAGCTGCCTGTGCAGCCATAGGCATCATCATGCCTGCAACCGCGATACAAAGAAGTTTCTTCGCCATCTTTTGTTTCATACTACCTCCATGTTAAAATAGTTTGTTGCTGCCTGTGAAAACATCCCAAACAAACGGTCAGAATCAAAACAAAACTACAGTCATCCACCTCCCTTGCAGAGTATTTTTCATACTAATGCCAGTGAAGAGCAAGCGTAAACAGGTGACTGTATACTGCATACACAATATAGATGTCTATAGAAATATCATGTGTTTTATATATTTATAGTTACGAATACAATAATAAAACATGGACTTCGGATGATTTTCTGAAGAAGAAACCGTATGAAATGCGGGGGATTTGTGGTGCGGAACAAGATTACTTTCAAAAGTAAATTAATTCGAAAATTCTTCGGTTTCAACAAGTTTGGACAAAACAAACATCAACCGCTTCGCCCTTACTTAAAAGGATTATACCTCCAGCGTATAACCAACCATCGCCACTTGGAATTCCTTTGGCAGTTCCCGGAACAGACGTGCCGAAGCGGCAAAACCGGTACAGTGGCTGACGGCCAGCTTTTTTATTCCCTGTGCTTTCAGTGCAGTGATCGTTTTGCCAATCTGCTCCTCACCGCAGAATCCAAGGTGCGTGCCGCCGAGCACGGCGTAGATATCGCGCCTGCCGGTCATGACAGCAACATGCTCCACCGTATTTATTACTCCGGAATGACAGCATCCCAGAATCAGCACAAGACCTTTTTCCGTTTCCAGCACCAACGATTGGTCATCCGGAGTATTGTCCGGCTTCTGACCGGCGCAGTCACAGTACAACCCCTGGTCACCGACTTCATAAGCGGTTATTCGCGGCACTTCACCGGTCAGGTGTATCCCGGGGGCTATAGTGCGAAATTCCTGCGAAAGATTGAAAGTCGCCCCTGCCGCCTCCAGTTCTTCCCGACGGGAAGGTACCGAGATCGGATAGCATTCACCGTTACCCTTCACCCGGAAGCGGGGATTGAAAACAGAAGGGTGCGCGTAGACCTGCTTCGGGCCGCACTCCTCCAGCAAAGGTTTCAATCCGCCGGTATGGTCATAGTGACCATGTGAGAGCATTACCTGGTTGACCAGGGAAAGATCCTTGTTCATTCGCCGGGCATTATGCAGCAGGGTGAGTCCCTGCCCGGTGTCGAACAGCAGTGGAGCCCCTTCTGCCGGTTCAATCAGCGCGGAAAAGCCATGTTCTCCAAGCGTACCAGAGATTGATCCGACCGAGTTCTCGCAAAGGATAGTAATGCGGGTTTTCATTTGCAACAGGTGACCTTCGGGAAGCGCGGCACGCCCATTTTCTTCAGAATAATGAACAAGGGGCAAAACTGGGTAAAGCCGGACTGGAACAGGTTCAGTCCGACGAAACCGGTGAACCAGAGCCAGTTGAGAGAGTGGAAATGCGCCAGCAGTAACGAGATCATGATAAATGTTCCGGCTATGATGCGCACAATTCGTTCGATATAGTATTCTTCTTTCATGGTACAAACTCCTGTGGAATTTCGGTTATCAGGTTTATTTTCTTCCCAGCATCTCCGCAATTTTTCCCGCTACTTCACCGGTCAGAACCGGACAGGCGCCTTTGTGGTTTTTACGAATAATCTTGCAGCAGGTTACACCGTATTTTTCCTTGAACCACGTATGCAGCTCTTTGGTCAGGTGGGTAGATTCCTTCTTGTCCGCCAGCACCATCCCCAGAGCGATGGTGCCGCCAGAAACAGCACCACAGATGCATCCTGCGCTGGAACCGCCACCAAAACCTGAGGCAGCACACACTATCGATTCAGGTACGTCTGCGGCAAAATGCCGCCGCACGGTTTCCAACACCGCTTCTGCGCAATGATATTTCCCCGAGCGGTACAGCCCTTCTGCTTCTGCCTGGCACTGTGCTGCCAGTTCCATACCTTCCAATGTTGGTTTTGCTTTTTTTGACCAGAACATGTAATCCTCTTTTACTGATTGACTACTTTAGCAGTATGCTGTTCTTTCCTGCGTTGCACAAGAAAATACAGGATCGGAATGGTGATCTGGGACAGAGTTGTCGCTGCAATTTCCCCACACATCAGGGCAATGGCCAGCCCCTGGAATATCGGATCAAACAGGATCACGAAACTTCCCACCACGACCGCTGCGGCTGTTAACAACATGGGACGAAAACGTACTGCACCGGCTTCAATGATCGCCTCATCGAGCGGCAACCCCTCATTCCTGCGTAATACGGCAAAATCTATAAGAATGATTGAGTTACGCACAATGATGCCGGCCAGGGCTATGAAGCCGATCATGCTGGTAGCGGTAAAGAAAGCCCCAAACAGGGCATGCCCCGGCAGGATACCGATCAGCGTCAGCGGAATCGGAGCCATGATAACCAATGGCGTGCTAAAATCCTTGAACCAGGCCACGACCAGGATATAGATCAGCACCATGACAGCCCCGAATGCGATCCCCAGATCACGAAACACTTCATAGGTGATATGCCATTCGCCGTCCCACTTCATGCTGATATGCTCTTCGCTCCAGGGTTGGCGCGACGCCAGCACTTCGATCTTCTGCCCGTTCGGCGTGTGGATGGCATCGATCTGCTTCTGCATCTTCAGAATCGCATAGACCGGCGCCTCGATCTTTCCCGCCACATCACCGGTCACGTAGATGACGTTCTTGAGATTTTTACGATACAGCGTCTTGTTCTCAATGCCGGTAGTGACGCGTACCAGTTGTGAGAGCGGTATATCACCCTTCGCTCCCGTTACATAGACTGATGACAATGCTGCTATGGAACTCCGCTGACCAGCGGGAAGTCGAAGGTTGATGGCAACCGGTTCTCTCTCTTTCGGCACGTGCAGCAGCCCGGCATCCTGGCCGTCCAGGGCGATGTGCAGCGTTTTAGCGACGTCATCCACGGCGACGCCGGAAAGGGCTGCTTTTACGCGATCAACGGTGAAGGAAAGCTTGGGCTGATCGTCCTCGCGATACCAACCCACATCGACCACACCTTCGGTTTTGGCCATGATGGCCTTTACTTTGGCTGCAGTTGCTACCCGCGTGGCGTCATCGGGACCATAAATCTCGGCCACCAGGGTCGCCAGCACCGGAGGACCCGGCGGAATCTCGGCAACCTGGATCCGTGCACCATACTTGTCCGCGATCGCCTTCACAAGCGGACGGATACGTTTGGCGATCGCGTGGGATTGATCCGAGCGATCTTCCTTGGGGAGCAGATTGACCTGGATGTCCGACATGCTGGACGCTTTGCGCAGATAGTAGTGCCGTACGAGGCCATTGAAATTGAACGGCGCACTGGTGCCGATATACTGCTGGAAATCGGTTACCTCGGGGACCGTCCGGAGCGCATCCCCCATCTCTTTTGTCATGCGGGCGGTCTGCTCCAGTGGGGTGCCGTCAGGGGCATCAATGATGATTTGCAGCTCGTTTTTATTGTCAAACGGCAGCATTTTTACCGTGACCGCTTTAAAGTAAATGAGTGAGCAGGAAGCGAGCAGCAATATGACGACTCCTGCCAGGAACGCCGTTCGCACTTTGGCGTCATGCAGGAACCGTCCCATCAGACGGCGATAAAAAATTGTCAGTTTCGATACCTTTATTTCTTCTCCGGCATCGTGATGTGCTTTCCCTTTCATAAAACGAAAGGCAAAGTAGGGGGTAACGATAAAGGCGATGAACATGGAAATAAGCATGGCCGTGCTGGCCCCGACCGGGATCGGGCGCATGTACGGACCCATCAGACCGCCAACAAAGCCCATCGGCATCACCGAAGCGATGACGGCAAACGTGGCAAGAATCGTTGGATTACCTACTTCGTCCACCGCTCGTATCGCCGCTTCCAACGGGTCCATCAGTTTGGTGGTGAAGAACCGGTGAATATTTTCCACAACGACAATGGCATCGTCTACCAAAATGCCGATCGAAAAAATCAGCGCAAAAAGGGTAATACGGTTGAGGGTATAGCCGATCAGATAGATTACCAGCAACGTCAACGCCAGGGTGACCGGGATTGCGATCGCTGCCACGGCTCCGGCACGCCACCCCATGAAAAGCGCGATCAGTATCGTGACCGAGATGGCCGCAAGAAACATATGAAACAACAGCTCGTTGTTCTTTTCCCGGGCGGTCTCACCATAATTGCGGGTGATGGTTACGTGGACATCGGCAGGAATCGTGCTCCCCTTCATGAATTCTATCTTCTTCAGCAGGTCGTCGGCAATCCAGGTGGCATTAGATCCCGCCCGCTTGGCGACGGCAATCGTTACCGCAGAGTAATCTTGTTTGGGATTACCGGTTATTCCCTTGACCGCAGCGCCCGGCCCCATGCCAAAAAAAACATAATCGTTCGGTACGCTGAGGCTGTCCTCTACCGTGGCGACGTCCGACAGATACACCGGTTTGCCGCTATACACACCAACCACCACACGCTTGACGGCATCGGCATTTTCAAGAAAATCGCCGGTTTGCACCAGCATTGACTTGTTGTCACTTGAGAAACTGCCCGATGGCAGGGATGCGTTCCCTTTTTGCAGGGCGCCCGCCACCTGCAGCGGTGAGAGACCAAACCCGGCAAGGCGCGGCGCATCCAGGATGACACGTACTTGTCGTGAGAAGCCACCGGTTATGGTCGTTTCAGCAGTATTTTCACTTTTCTTCAGTTGGTCAGCGACTTCATATGCCAGCGTTCGCAGAGTCCCATGGTCATAGCGATCCGACCAGAGTGTCACAGCGAAAATAGGAACATCATCGATGGATTTCGGTACCACCAGCGGCTCCATGGCGCCCGGCGGAAGCAGCGTGCGGTTACTCATCACCTTGTTGTAGAGCTTGACCAGCGACCCCTCCATCGGTTGCCCCACCTGAAAGCGGACCGTGATGATCCCCATGCCGGGACGACTCATGGAATAGAGGTATTCTACCCCCTTGATCTCCCACAGCTTGGCTTCAAAAGGCTTGACCACCCGCTCCTGCACCTCCTGCGGGGAAGAGCCGGGCATCGGAAGGAAGATGTCCACCATCGGCACCACAATCTGCGGTTCCTCTTCGCGAGGAGTCATCTTGATGGCGTAAAAGCCAAGCAGCAGAGAAGCACCCACAATCAGGGGCGTCAGCTTGGAATTAATGAACGTGCGGGCTATTTTTCCGGCAAAACCGAGGTTTTCCATAATCTACTCCACCCGTGCGCCTTCGGTTACGTTCCCGGCGCCAGAGACTGCGATACGATCACCCTCCGACAGTCCGGCAAGAATCTCCACCCGTTCCCCGGTCTGCCTGCCGACCTTTACAATCCGCAAATGGGCGATGTTATCCGTGCCCACTGTCCAGACGGAAGAGAGCGCGCCGTGTTCAATAATCGCAGTTTTCGGTACGGTGATGCTGGTAAGCGTTGTCCCGAGATTAACCGCACCCCGACCGAACATGCCGGGTTTAAGCCCCTTCTGATTCAGGGCGATCTTGGCAACAACGGTACGGCTGCCCGGGTCGGCGGTCGGAACGATCTCGGTGATCCGGGCGGGAAACGAACTTCCAATCGAATCCAGTGTCACCTGCAGCGCTGAACCCGTTTTGACCTTGGGTGCAACGTTTTCCGGCAGAGCAAGTTCCAATTGATAGCTCCGATCGTCATCGATGGTCATCAGCGGCTGGCCGGGAAAAACCGTTGCCCCGAGATCGGCCTGTTTGCTGGCAACCACTCCCGAAATGGGGGCGATAATACGGGTATAGCCTGACATGGTGGTTGCGGCTTTTGCCCCCGCTTGAGCCTGTTTAAGCTTTGAATTGGCGCGTGCGACGCCCTGAGCCGCAACCTCTTTCTCGGTCTGCCTGACATCAAATTCCTGACGGGTGACCGCCTGTTCCTTGAAAAGATTCTGATAGCGACCAAACGTCGTGTCGGCCAGTTTTTTTTGTGCCTGTGCCTCATCCAGTCCGCGGCGGGCCTCGTCAATAGCGGCGGTTGCCACAGCGGCATTAGCCTGATTTTCCTGGGCATCCAGCTGCACAAGCAGTTGCCCCTTGCGCACCCGGTCTCCCTCACGGACACGAAGCACGCTGATGCTGCCCGGGATACGGGTCGAGACGACCGCACTGGAGCGTGCGCGCACGTTCCCGACCACTTCCAGCAGTTCAGGGGCGGCGACACTCTTGACGACCTCCAGGGTTACGCCCTTGACAACTGCAACCGGCACGTTTTCAGCTTTATCCGCATCATGCTTCTTTGAGCATCCCGCAGCCGAAAGTGCAGCGGTCAGCATGATCGTTACAAGCAGTAGATAATTCTTCATTTAAGCATCTCCTTCACAAATGTTCCCGTCATGTAATAAACCTGGCCACCTGCCAAGGCATACCCTGCCTCGGTTTCCACCAGATTTGCCCGGGCCTGGTTAAGCGCCGTCTGGGCATCAAGCAATTCAACCAGCGTCGACAATGAATTTTCATAGCGTTTTGTCAGAAGCCTGACTGTTTCTTCGGCATCTACGACCGCATGTCTGGCCACTTCCAGGCGCTTACCCGCCTCATCCCGCCGGAGGTAACTTTCCTTGAGCTGATAGCGGACATTCTTTGTTGTCGATTCCAACATCTCACGTGCAGCCGCTTGACCGGCACGAGCCTGTTTACGCTCGCTGTTGGTACGGAACCCGTCAAACAGCTGCCATTTGAGAGAAACTCCTGCGCTCCAGGCATCATGATCTGAAGTAAGAGGGGCATCTTTGGCGTTCAACTGGTATGCGGCGAACGCGCCCACAGTCGGCAGATATCCGCTCCAGGCAAGTCTGAGGGCGGCGTCAGATTTTTCAACGTCTGTATGAGACTGTTTGATTTCAACCCGGTTATCGAGAGCGTTTCTGAGAGCCTGATCGTTTATCGCAGGGACCGCGATGTTCTCCGAAAATCCGGAGATCTCATACACCGTGTCATCAGGCAGACCGATCAACAGCGCCAGCTTCATTTTGGCAAGCGCCAGGTTGTCCTGAGCGGTGATCTGCTGCTGCTCAACCATCGAGAAGTGGGTGCGGGAGCGCAGTTCATCCGATCGGAGGCCGACCCCGGCAGATGTCCTGACCGTTGCAAGCCGCATATTTTCCCGAGCATCGGCAACAGCTTTATCTGCGGCCTGGAGCTGAGCCGCAGCTTTTTGTACTTCAAGATACGTGTAGAACGTCTGAAAGGCGATGCCCTGCCGGGCAGCTTCCAGTTGCAGCTCTGATTTCTGCGCATCCTTGACGGCCATATCTTTAAGCGGAGAGAGCGAAGGGGCAAACAGCGGCTGCTGAATCGACAGGACGGTTTTAAAGTCATGCTGCGCGGAGGGGTTGTTGAGGTTGCTGATAGCGAAATCATTCTGGGTAAAGCGTCCTTCATCGAGCTTCATCATAAACGTGTTAACCGGCGAGTTGGATGCAGCCAGGGTTTCCTCAAACGCCACCGCCGGCAGATACCGGGAATTGGCGCTAGTTACCCCCTGACGGGCGGCATGAGACGTAAAACGGGCAGCCTTGATCTGATTGTTGTTTTCAAGTGCCATATTCATGGCATCCCTGAGCGAGAGCTTCAGCGGCTCGGCTTCGACGGCAGCAACGGTACAGAGCAACACCGCACCCGTTAGTAATAAACGATACATAACACCCCTCCAAACGATTATACATTTATATATATATTAATAACCTAATGTGTCAACACCTATTTTACATTTCATACCGGTCTGATCAATTTTAATAGCGACAATCTTGTGGATAACAAGACAATTCCGGGTAACATATTTTTGTAGAATATTACTATTTTACAAGAAGTTTCTCTTTCGTCAATTGGCGAAAGAGAACATTAAAAAAAGCTTTGGTTTGATATGGTAGATTGGATGGTTACATCACGGAAGGAGTGATACGTTGATGCTTCAAATATTGTTCCCGCCATTACCGGCACGGTCGTGACCGGGATAGCG
>JABBNX010000126.1 GCA_019352135.1 Pseudomonadota bacterium | reverse complement strand
GTAACCACGGATGGAGGTTGATCCCCCCAGACCGAACTGTTCGCCCGGAATGAGGCGGTCGTTGCTGTATTGCCCTGTACCGGAAAAGTGCAACATCCAGTCGCTACCGGGGCGCATCAGGGCGCTGAGGCCATATCGGACGATCAGGTAGTTGGCGGTAGCGCCACTCCGTACCGCCTCAAAGTCGTCTTTTTGCCCCAAACCTCCCCACGGAATGTTGTAAAGCAGCCCGACGGAACCATCCAGCGTCACGGCTTCGGTCGTCCATGCCCCGCCATATGACAGGCTTAAAGGATGGGCCAACACATCTCTGGCCACATCGGTTCCCAACACATCGGCCGTGTTATCGTAGAGGCGGTAATCCACGCCGCCAATCAGCTTCTGCTCGTATTCACCGGCTCTCGGCAGCGTCATGTTGTAGCGGACCCCGGAGATGATCCCTTTACCGCTTATGGCGATGTTGGTACCTGAAACCTGGGTCGTACCACTGTTCACATCGGAGTAAGCCCCGAACAGATCGAGGGTGTCTCCCCATTTGTACATCGGCAGTCGGTAGGAGCCACTGAAAGTCTGGACTTTTTCAAAATGATCGGGGGAGGTGATGTACTGGAGGGCAATGACATGGTCGAGATTAAACAGGTTGGAATGCTGGAAAGTGAGGCTGGTACGATATTCGCCGGTTGAGGCGCTGCCGGTGTTGTCGCCCCCCAGGGAAACCCGCCACGGCTTTTGGTCCACCACCTTGACCTGGGCGGTCAGATCGGTTTCATTTTCATCGCTTTTGAACTGCAGGGTCAGCTTGCGTCCGGGGTTTTCATTAGCCGCCCGCAGATTTTCGGAGATGGCGGTGACTCTGGGGGGTACCCCGGCCTTGAGGGTGGGAAGGGCTCGCAGGATATTTTCGCGACTGTAATACTGGTTGCCGTCGACAATAACACCTTTGACTGTCGGTTCCAGCACGTTGAGGGTCACTACGCCCCGTTCCAGCTCCTGCTCCGGTAACAGAACGGTGACCATGGTGTAGCCCCGCTTGCGGTAGGCGGCTTCCAGTTCATCAATCGCTTCCTGCAGGGTGCCGAAATCCTTTTGAGGGCCTACATATTTTTTCAATATCCTTGCTATTTCATCAGGCGGTAACACCGTGTTGCCTTCCAGTTTGATCTGCTGGAGGTCAAACCGAGGCACAATTGTTTCTTCTGCCCGGCCATCAACGGCACAAAGAAGTAGTGCAACAGCTATACAGAGGAGCGGCTTCTTCATGAAAACCTCGTCTTATTTTGTGGTAAACGTACAGACACCGTCCCATTCCGGGGATGGCGGGTCATTGCGGTACTGCAGGATACGGGCGAGATAGAACTGGTACAACTGCCGGTCCGGTTTGTGGTCAATCAACTCCTGCAGCATTGTTTCGGCAGCATCCCATTCTTGACTACGACAGGCGGCCACCATTTTATTAAACGCTGTTATATCATTTGCGTACAGTTTTACAAGCGTTATTTCTGTTCCGCACGGTTCATAGATCTTAACCGGCTCATTCTTCCCCTTGACCCGCACCAGGTCAAGTTCTCGCCAGAGGTACCCAGGGACAGCTTTTTGTGTTTCCTGACCGGCGATAATCCAGGTGTCGTATTGGCGGGTCAGCGCTTCCAGGCGGGAGGAGAGGTTGACTGCATCCCCCATGACGGTGTAGGCGACCCGAAATCTGGAGCCCATGTTGCCGACGCGCATCTGACCGCTGTTAATGCCGATGCCGATCTTTATCTCGGGGAACCCCTTGGAGGTCATTTCCTGCCGCAAAAGAATCATCCGTTCCTGCATGGCAAGCGCTGCCTCCACAGCGTGCAGGGCATGGTCGGGATCATGGAGCGGCGCACCCCAGAACGCCATAATTGCATCGCCGATATATTTGTCAACGGTGCCGCCATGTTCATAGATAATGGCGGTCATGGCGGTCAGGTATTCGTTCATGAAGAGGGCCAGCTCTTTGGGAGAAAGTGCTTCTGAAATGGTGGTAAAACCGACGACATCGGCAAAAAGAACCGTCATCTCGCGGCTTTCGGCCTCCATCGTAAACCGCTTCGGGTCCTTGCTCATCGTGCCGACGATCTGGGGGGGCACATACTGGCCGAACAGGGCGGTGATCTGCCGCTTGGTGCGGGATTCCACCAAAAAGCCGTAACTGGCGTTGAATGCATAAAGAGTGGGAAACAGGATCAGTTGGGAAGCAAGCGGCAGTACCAGGCCGGAGCGCCAGGCCATATAGTTGATGCCACCGGCAACTGCCAGCAAGGAAGCGGTGAGGGACAGAGACCAGATTGGGCCCAAAAACGGCAGCAGCAGAGCCAGCAGCACTCCCCCCAAGGCCAGACTTGCCAGCTCAGCACCCTGGGCGTAGGCCGGGGCATGCTTGATGTTGTTGTCTAAAATGCCGGCGATCATGTTGGCATGGATCTCAACGCCGGCATACACTGCCGAGACCGGCGTGGATCGCAAATCCATCAAGCCGGGAGCGGTGGTGCCTACAAGTACGATCGCTCCTTCCATGATCTTCTTCGGAACCGTGCCGTGCAGTATGTCGGCGGCTGAAATGTACCGGAAGCTCCCTTGATAGCCGCGATACGGGATCAGGGCCGTGGCGGAACTGTCAACCGGAATCTGCAGATCGGCCACCTGCAGCCACTCCAGCATGGCGGCTTTTCCCGGCGGGAAACCGGGGACGATTTCGGGCTGACCAAACATGGCCCGCAGTAGTGCAAGCGAGAGTGATTCGTAGTAGTTGCCCTGGTACTGCAGCAGCATCGGCACCCGGCGGGTAACACCGTCCTTGTCAGGATCGGGGTTAAAGTGTCCCCCTATCCTGGCCGCCTGCTGCAGTACCGGAATGTTGGCCCCGTACCCTGTCTTGATCGGGATGGTGGCAATGCCCCCGCTAAATGCATCTCTGGTCAATACCGGTGGCGGCAACAGACCTGAAGTACGGCTTTTACCCTCACCCTCGTTGGCAAAATAGTATCCCAGCACCAGCGGACGCCCCTTGAAGCGTGAGGCGAGCAGGGCATCGTAATCAAGTCGGCCCCGCTGTTGATCCACTAATTTTTTAAAACCGGCATCTTTACTGAGCGGGCCACGGGCCAGCGCCTCCAGTTCCTTCAGACCGGAGCTGGTATCCGGCTCGGCAAAGACCACGTCAAATCCTACCGCAGCCACGCCATAGTGGTCAAAGAGTTGATCCACCATCCGGGCCACCTTGTTGCGGCTCCATGGCCAACGCCCCACCTCGGCCAGTGACTTCTCGTCGATATCTACGATGACGATCCGGTCGTCCACACCACCCGGCATGGACTGCAACAGGCGATGGTCATAACTCCAGAGTTCCAGTTGTTGAACCAGCTGCAGCCACCCGATCCCGTGCAGCAGAAACAGGGACATCACAGCAAGGCCGATCCCAATCTGCAGTGCCTGTTTTTTCATCCCTAAATCTCCTTCAGCGTTTACAGGATCGTGAGTATACCGTTAAAGCACTTTTTGAGGCTGAAGATCAATCCGAAATTATCGCGAGGACTCCTCCTTGAATGTCACAACGGCATTTAAAAAGATTGTCCCGGGGTCAGAGAATTAGTATCAACACCAGCGCGGTCAGCACCATGAGCCCCTGGTGCGCCTGGCGGACTTTCAGGGGAACGCCATGGCGCCCTGCGAGTGCCTTCAGCATTATGAGCGACGTCGCGGCCCCGGCCAGGGTAACCAGCGGGACCAGAACCTTGAGGGTTCCCAGATCGGGCGTGACCCACCCCGCCGGTACCGCCCCGCCCAACCCCAGCGCAGCCAGCGTCCAGTTGGCCAAGTTTGGGCCATTATAGACGAACTCATGAAAATAAATATTGAAGAAACCGGCGAATCCCAGGAAAATCCAGGCTTGCCCAGCTATGATAAAATTGCGTTTCCGCTCACGGCCGAAGGGAAATCCGGAGGCAACAAACACCAACGCGGAAAACAGCAGCAGAACGGCAACGGACATGGCGGTCTCCCCGATAACCGAGGTGGCCTGTTCAAAGTGCGCTAGTCGCTGTAACAGCCCGAAGGAGGGCCGCTTTACCGCAAGTACAAGGCCGGTGAGCATGACCGCGAAGAACGCATCCGGCAGTTCCCATTTCTCCTTGACCAGCATCTCATGCCAGGGAAGACGGGCGTCAATATGCACCGAGTGGTGGCGGCAACTCTTGACGCAGGCAAGACAGAGCACACAGTCTTTGGTGGCTATCGCCGCCGATGGATGCAGGCCCATCGGACAGTTCCTGTCCTTGATGCAGTCGTGGGTCTGACACTGGCTTGAACAGACGTTGCTGTTGCTCCCCAACTCCACCAGCGAAATTGCCGAAGAGTGCGCCACCATTTTCCCGAGAGGACAGAGGTACTTGCACCAGGAGCGCGCGCCGAAGAAGAGATTGGTAATGGTGGCGCCGGCGAGGATCGACAGCAGCAGATACGCGGTGGGGCGGGCTTGGGTGAACATATGGCGAGCGTGTTCCGCCAGGAGAATTACGGCGAAACCGACAATGCCGATCCAGACACCGTACCCTCTACAGTAATCACGATTATGCCCTCTTCTTTAATAGTCAGCGTTCATGACACAGCTGTCCTGGTCAGGGATAGGGATAGACAAAACTCATTAAGTATCAGCAGCATGCTTCGGGCATGGGAACTAAAATAAAGAAAAGCCGAGCCTGCCTGAATCGTTCTGTGGCAGCCCGGTCATTTTTATACACAGATCCGCAGCTTTCCGCCCAACTTCCACTTTTTCAGGAAGATTAGCGGTTAATTAAGAATAACATTAAGGGGGGTCGTCGGTTAGTGCCACTCAGCCATATGACCCCAGTTATATCCGTGAATTACATCTATCTCGGTAACCGGGTTTGTTGCAACAGCCCGTTCAATTAGTCTTCTAAAAACAAGACCGCGGCTCTTAGATGTACGCCTGTTGAATCTAAAAGTGAACTCTTCCAAGTAGGACTGAAGATGTTCTTGAGCTATAGACCCTTGGTGCGTGCCGAGAATCCAGCGCTTTAGCAGGCTTGCCACGCGATGAACGCCAGGCATGGCCACATGGGCCTGATCACTGGAAGTTGATTGAACCGTGACTTTATGGGTGAATTTGAGCTCCGACAGTCCGCTATAACCGCTCCAGCCATCGGTATGGATCACAGAGCCGGGAGCGGGAGCGGCAACGGCACTAACAAACGGCAGCAAGCTTGCACCAGAGGCATCTGGAATATGGCGCATGCGTATTCGCCCGAATCCTTTAGGCTCCAAAACTTCAATGGCAATAACAACAATGCTTTTGGTCGTACCACGGCCGCGTTTACCGCCCTTTTTTACGCCGCCGACTAATGTTTCATCGACTTCAATATTGCCGGAAAGAGTCTTACGGGATGTATCAACCATAGCAACCCGATAACGTTGCAACATCGTCCAAGCAACACGATATCTCACTTCCAATGTGCGTTCTAACGTTGTTGCTGACATACCATTCTTTGCTGTGCTTATGTGCCATGCAGCTTCAAACCAAGTCGTGAGCGGTGTCCTTGTCTTATCGAAAATCGTACCTGCCCGGACGTATGTATGATGGTGGCAGAGCGGGCAAGCAAGACGGCCGCGACTCAGTTGCCACGGTGCAGTATTAATTTTGCAGGCAGGACATATAAACCCTTCTGACCAACGCAATTTTGCCAGATAGGCCAAGCAAGCTGAGTCGTCCGGAAACATTTCTACAAAGTTGCGATAAGTATTTGGGTAGTCACGCCCTGCTGTAAAGGTATTGGTTCCATGGGAGCCTCCTTTTTGAAAGAAGTTTACCATGGTGATTATAACTCAAGTGGCACTAACCGACTACCCCACTTAACATTAATAACTTCATGGGTGCTGCCCAATTTATCATCGCACACAATACAGTCAAGAAATAAAACTCCATTATATAAACAGACACATTCTGCGCCACTTCCGAATAAGGTTGCAGTCCCCTGTAGGTGGTGGCGCTTGGCGACATACTATGACAGTCGATTAAGACATGATATGTTTTGCTATACGCTTTGCAAACAATGTGGCAGTTTGTTCTGGCGTTTAACTAACGATATCATATGGTTATAAACAAAAAGAGCGGCATCGCTGCCGCTCTTGAAGATAACCACGTATATGTAACCTCTTCTACTTGCGTACGCCTTTACCGGCAACCTGCATGCGGATAATTGCTCGCTCCAAAGCAGCTTCATAAACCTTGAATTGCTTGTCCTCGGAAGTAAGTGTTTTAAGGGCCTCTTCGGCGCGACCAAGCGCAGCCTTGGCTCGCTCTACATCGATTTCTTCTGCAAGCTCCGCAGTCTCTACCAGCACAATAATTTTGTCTGAGAGCACCTCGAAATAGCCCCAGTTGAGAGACATGTGCTCGGCAACACCATTATTCTTGTAGACAAGCTCCCCGATCTTGAGCGAGGTCAGAAACGGGGCATGCCCCGGCAGAATACCGAATTCGCCCAGCTTACCGGTGGCAGTTACTTCTTCAACCTCGGTATCTACAACTTTTTTGTAGGGAGTGACAATTTCAAGCTTCATCTTTTCAGCCATATATGATCCTTGTAGAAAGCGGGCAGGACCGGCCCTGCCCCTACATGTTTATTTTATACCGCAGCCAGCTTGGCGGCTTTTTCGATGGCTTCTTCAATAGAACCGACCATGTAGAAGGCCTGTTCTGGCAGGCTGTCGTGTTTACCGGCAACAATCTCCTGGAAACCCTTGATGGTATCCTTCAGTTCGACGTACTTGCCGGGTGAACCGGTGAAGGCTTCAGCAACAAAGAACGGCTGGGACAGGAAGCGCTGAATTTTACGGGCGCGGGCAACAACCAGCTTGTCCTCCTCGGAGAGTTCGTCCATACCGAGAATGGCGATGATATCCTGAAGATCCTTGTACTTCTGAAGAACGTACTGAACCGAACGGGCAACGGCATAGTGTTCCTCGCCGATTACCTGTGGATCAAGAATACGGGATGTTGAGTCAAGCGGGTCAACGGCCGGATAGATGCCAAGCTCTGCGATCTGACGGGAAAGAACCGTCGTTGCATCCAAGTGGGCAAAGGCGGTAGCCGGGGCCGGGTCGGTTAAGTCATCGGCAGGAACGTAGATAGCCTGAACAGAGGTAATGGAACCCTTGTTCGTGGAGGTAATACGCTCTTGAAGCTCACCCATTTCAGTAGCCAGCGTAGGCTGGTAACCAACAGCGGAAGGAATACGGCCCAACAGCGCCGAAACTTCGGAACCTGCCTGGGTAAAACGGAAGATGTTGTCAATGAAGAGAAGAACGTCCAGACCTTCTTCATCACGGAAGTATTCAGCAACGGAAAGAGCGGTCAGAGCAACACGGGCGCGGGCTCCTGGAGGCTCGTTCATCTGGCCGTACACCAGGGCGGTTTTTTCCAGAACGCCTGTTTCCTTCATTTCCATCCAGAGGTCGTTCCCTTCACGGGTACGCTCGCCAACACCGGCGAAAACTGAATAGCCGCCATGCTGACGGGCAATATTGTTAATCAGCTCCATAATCAAAACAGTCTTACCAACCCCGGCGCCGCCGAACAGGCCGATCTTGCCGCCACGGGCATACGGCGCAAGCAGGTCAACAACCTTGATGCCAGTTGTGAACGCTTCTACCTTGGTTGACTGGCTTTCAAAAGATGGCGCCTCACGATGGATGGCGTACTCTTTTTCATTACCGATCGGACCCATTTCATCAACCGGCTCACCGATGACGTTCATGATGCGGCCAAGAGTTTTGGCCCCTACAGGTGCGCAGATCTGTTTGCCGGTATCGATTACGACCTGACCACGCTTGAGACCATCTGTCGAGTCCATGGCGATGGTACGGACCGAGTTCTCGCCCAGGTGCTGGGCAACTTCAAGTACCAGATTGTTTTCTCGGTCATCAATGGCCGGATTTGTCACGCGCAACGCGTGGTAGATCTCCGGCAGTTTGCCGGGCTCAAATTCAACGTCGATAACGGCGCCGATGACCTGCGAAATTTTACCTGTGTTCTGACTCATGGAACGGTGTCCTCCTGCGGCCCTGCGGCCTCATATAGTGTTTCGTGAACTTTTAGCAAGTTAATCTGCAAATTAATTCGTTATGGCACGCTTCAAGTTTATCGCGGCGTTACCCTTTGATCGACTCCGAGCCGGAAATTATTTCCATCAGCTCTGTAGTAATAGCAGCCTGACGTGCACGGTTGTACTGAAGCGTCAGTTTACCGATCATTTCGTTGGCATTCTTAGAGGCACTATCCATTGCCGTCATACGGGCGCCATGTTCGCCGGCTACCGTTTCAAGCATGGCTGTAAAGAGCTGCACCTCGATATTTTTCGGCAGTATTTCCGCCAGAAGCTCATCGACTGATGGCTCATAGATAAACTCAACAGGGGTTTCATCGGAAACATTCAATTCTTCCGGGACAACCGGCAACATCTGCCGGAAGGTTATATCCTGAGTCATGACCGTACGGAATGAATTGAAGAGAAGTTCAACCTGGTCATAATCCCCTGCCAGGAAACCATCAATCACTTCCTGTCCCATCATCGCCGCTGATTGATAGTTAGGTTTTGCCAGGATATTGGAAAAGTTTTTATAGATCGGATAACGGCTTTTAAGGAATTCATACCCTTTACGACCGATTGTCATAACACTGATCTGTTCGTAAGAATCAGCTTTTTCCTTGATGTAGCGGTCTGCTGCCTTGCAGAGGTTGGTGTTGAAACCACCGCACAGGCCACGATCCGATGTCAGCACAATCAGAAGCAGCTTCTTGGCATCACGCTTTTCAAGGAGCGGATGAACGTCCCCTTCCAGGTTCGCAGCCAGCGACTGCAGTACTTCACCAAGCTTTTTGGCGTACGGGCGGGCTGCCACAACGTTTTCCTGGGCACGACGGAGCTTTGCCGCCGAAACCATTTTCATGGCTTTGGTGATCTGGCGAGTATTTTTTACGGATACGATCCGTTTTTTAATGCTTTTAAGGCTTGCCATATCTCAAACCGTCCTTGTTTACTCGGTAAATTCCTTTTTTAACTGCCCCATAGCCGCAATAATTCTGCCCTTCATATCGTCATCAATCGCTTTCTTGTCGCGCAGTTCGGCGAGCAGTTCAGGCTGACGGTTATCGAAGAATGAATACAGCTCGGTTTCATACTTTTTCAGCGCAGAAACCGGGTACTCATCGAGGAAGCCGTTGTTGGCTGCAAAGATAATCAGAACCTGTTTCTCGTTAGGGATCGGACGATACTGCGGCTGCTTGAGAATTTCAACCAGACGCACACCACGCTCCAGCTGCATCTGAGTAGCCCTGTCCAGATCGGAGCCGAACTGAGCAAAAGCGGCCATCTCACGGTACTGAGCCAGGTCAAGGCGCAGTGTACCGGCAACCTGTTTCATGGATTTAGTCTGGGCAGAACCACCAACGCGGGAAACCGAGAGACCAACGTTGATCGCCGGACGAACGCCGGAGAAGAACAGGTCGGACTCCAGATAAATCTGGCCATCGGTGATGGAGATAACGTTAGTCGGAATGTACGCCGACACGTCGCCAGCCTGTGTCTCGATAATCGGCAGTGCGGTCAATGAACCGGCACCACGCTCGTCGGAGAGCTTACAGGCACGTTCCAACAGGCGGCTGTGGAGATAGAAAACGTCGCCTGGATAAGCTTCACGTCCTGGCGGACGGCGAAGAAGCAATGACAACTGACGATAGGCAACGGCCTGTTTGGAAAGATCGTCATAAATAATCAGGGCATGTTTGCCGTTGTCGCGGAAAAACTCGCCCATCGTGACACCGGTATAGGGTGCGATGAACTGGAGCGGAGCGGACTCGGAAGCGGTCGCAGCAACAACAATGGTATAATCCATCGCGCCGTGCTCGGTCAGTTTGGAAACAACCTGGGCAACCGTGGAGCGCTTCTGGCCGATGGCGACATAGATACAGACAACATCGCCGCCCTTCTGATTGATGATCGTATCAATAGCAACAGCCGTCTTACCGGTCTGGCGGTCGCCGATGATCAGTTCGCGCTGGCCACGCCCGATTGGAACCATCGAGTCAATAGCCTTGAGGCCTGTAGCCATCGGCTGATGAACCGATTTTCGGTCAAC
>JABBNX010000011.1:23598-44302 GCA_019352135.1 Pseudomonadota bacterium | reverse complement strand
TCGTTGCTGCCACCACCACCACCCACAACAGTAACTCGCATAAATTTAGCGGTATCCGGGGGTGAGATGATTCCGCTTGCGATATAACCAACTCGGTAATGTGCCACAAATGTTGGTATAGATAGTCACGCTCAAGCGGTGAATAGTTGCCAAAACTATCCACTGTTTTGTCGGAATAATCGACGATGCCGATTGACGGGCTATATTGCGTGTCTCCGATATCCACGTGCATGCCTACAACTATTTCACCGCATTTGGCAGCCCCTCCGGGATAGTTGATGGTGATGCTGATTTCGGCGGTTGAATACGGCGGCAGATCGAGCTTAATGGTTTCGGTGGTTCTGATATCGCCGGGATAGAATTTACTGGTGTCGCGTTCACAGTAGGAGCGCTGGCTGAGCAGTTCTTTGCTGGATTTGCGGCCCCTCTCTATATCCAGCTTGCTGTATTTCTCGATGAAGCGGTATGCCTGGCTGATGCTCGGGCGCTTCATGCCGTCGGCTAGCTTCATACGGCCGATTGCTTCGGCGACGCTGATCTTTTGCGGCACGCGGTAGGCGGCCAGAAAAGCGGGGGCCCAGGCGGGAATTTCGGTACTGCCGGCGGATACGATATGGCCGTCGTGATCGCGGCCGAGGTTGGGTGCCAGCACGACCGCTTTCTTGCCGGAGCGTGTCCAGTCGGTCCACCAGCGCCAGAGAGTGCGCTCGGACAGGGTGCGGTTTGATGTATCATCGCCGCCCCGCTTGTTGGCGGCCTTGGCAAAGGGGTTAAGTTCGGCCGGCAGTTCGCCGTGGCTGGCTTGCGTGGCGATGGTGCGGATCGCCTTGGTGGCACCGATGACCGGTTCGGCCTTCTCGATCAGGCGCATGAAGATCATGCGGGCATCCATGGTCCCGACCTGCCAGCTTTTGAGGGTGGTCATTGACGGCAGCTCTGGTGTTTCTATCTCTATGGCCGGTGTGGCTCCCTCGGTGCGGATGGCGACGGCTGTTTCACTCTGTGTGTTTATGCTGGCGGTGGCGCGCTGTTCCAGGTGCTGACGTGTTTCGGGGGGTAGCGCGGCGAAGGAGTATTCACGGCCGCCGCCGCGCCCGGCGCGGTTTTGGGATGGCCATTGGTCCTTTTTGGCCCGCCGAATGACAGCACTCTCCGTGCTTGGCATTCCTGGCATACCTGATAATTCCCTGGCTGTGTAATAGCTCTTCATTACATCCCTCGTTTTACCGTTTTATTCAGACTGTTTTGTGTTATATAAACGCCTTACTTAGTTAAGCTGCCTTACCCCGCCGTTGTGTTGGCCCTCTCAACAGGTATGAGGCAGAGCGAGCTATTAAACCTTACCTGGAATGATATTGATTTTGATAATTGCCGCGCTTTGCTGAATGACACAAAGAACGGGGAAAGGAGAGTCGTACATATTGCAGGGAAAGCATTGGAACTGTTGCAGGGATTGAAGCAGCAGAGAATAGCTATTGAGTTAAAAAGTCAGAAGTCATTACAGTTAAGCGATGAACAGACGTTACGCAGGATCAACGCGGCGTTAGTGTTCCCAGGTAAGGCAACATTGAACAAAGGCCCCGCTTCAATCAGAACCGCGTGGTTGTACGCTCTCAAAAAAGCAGAGGTGACAAACTTCCACTGGCATGACCTCAGACATTCAGCAGCTTCTTACCTGGCGATGAATGGAGCTCCCCTCTTAGACATTGCCGCCGTGTTAGGACATAAGACACTAAGCATGGTCAAACGATATAGCCACCTATCAGAAACGCATGTTGGTAATGTTGTTGCTTCAATGAACGCAAAGATATTTGGTAAATAATATTTTTTATTCTATAGAAAAAGGTTAACTTGGTTAACTTGATTAACTAAAATGTGACCGTTTATAAAATATTATCTATAGAATTTGGTTAACTTGGTTAACTTGGTTAACTAATGCAGCAGAAACAGCAAAGCCACCCCCGGTTGAGGATGGCTTTTTTATTGGTGATGTGACTTATAGCGCTTTCTGTATTACCGGGTATCGCATTCTGTGTTACCTGATGGAGACGACTTTAACCCGTCTGTATTTGGTTGCCCACCAGCGCCCCACTCTACAACTTCTTTTACTCTTGCTAGGATAGACAACGCCTCAGCCATATCTTTAAGAGGTGTCTTTAAAAAATAAATGATTAATTGTCTATATTTTTCCATTTCGTCCAATTCCCTGGCATGAGTCAGGCCCATCAAATGCAGGTTGTGCTTAAATTGTTTTAAAAGAGTGGATCTTGTTAAATACTCAACTTCCATCTCAAAACTTGTATCTGAACGTTCCCCGCGTAACCACGGCACTGTCACATTAAAGTAGTCAGCAAGTTTCTGCAGGCTGGCTTGCGTCGGCTCTGTCACTCCCGCCAAATATTTATCTACACTATTTGGATTAATCCCCGTCTTTTTACAAAATTGATTGAGGCTTATATTCGCTGGAATTTCCTTCTTTAGCAGCTCGATTACCCGCTTAGGTGTTGTCGCCATATTATCCCCTCTCTGTAAATTTCAGCTAACTATTTACTACAGTAATAAATTAGCATTGACAACCGTTTACTACTGTAGTAAGCTGTAACTATATTTTACAGTAGTAAATACTTAAATGCAACACCACAACAGAAAGGAAGTGACAATCATGGAAGTCAAAAGTTTTTTAACAGTAAAACAGTTTGCAGAGAAGCACAGCATGTTTTCTGAGAACGCACTCAGGTGGATGATTTTCAATCGTGGTACCAATCAGTTTGATGCAGCATTCCGCAAGGTAGGCCGCAAGGTATTAATCGATGAAGCAGCATTCTTTGACCAGATCAACAACGGGAGGATGGCAGCATGAAAAAGCTAATTTCAGAAATACGGTGGGCATTGTTAAAGCGCCGTCTGCGTAGATCCGCAACCAGGCATGCAGTGAACGCAGTAATGAGAGGGGCCACGGTATGACTACCACAGAACAGCAGCTTGTAAGCGCATGTCAGGAGCTGGGAGGCATTGCCGGGAGTAACAGCGGTTTTACTTCTTATTTGGCGCGTCTCCTGGACAATGGAGCGGTTGATGTTCTGAGTATGAAGATCGGAGACCTAATCAAGCTCTCCAGGGAAGCAAACGAACGTTTTAACAGGGTATATGCAGCGTAACACCCGCCCAGGCGGTCATTTAATAGTGAAGGGGATAATATGTCAAAGCAAAACGGAATCACAGTTGAGGTTGAATTTATTGCCAGTATCAAACAGGCCGCGCGCGTGATGCTGGAAGCCACAGCAGGATTGAACAATGAGCTGAGAAAAATCAACCGTGATTGCCCTCATACCGATGATGCTGTTTTGATGGCAGCAATGCGGCAGATTAAAAGCATTTCCGACGACTTATCCGGTCAGTGGGCCGAACTGGATCTTGATTTTGCAGAGTACAATTTTTAACCAGTAGAAACTGCAGCGAGCACGCCCCAGCAATGGGGCCTACCCCTAACCTGCAGCATCGGGATGATGCCGCGAATAACTTCCATAGAGAGGAACCAGCCATGTTAGTGAACTTTCGAACCCCCTTCCAGATGAGCACTACTGACATTAACCGCGCAGCTATCGTCTTCGCTGCAGGTCATTATGTAGAGGTGCTGAAACAAGCCGCCAGTAAAAGAGCAGTTTTCTACTTTGATGATATTAAAGAGATCCGCAACCTATTAGCACAATATGAAAACCGCGAAGCTCTCCCCCTCCCAGCCAAAGCAATACTTAATGCCCGTACTGAATTGTATTACCAGGCAGCGAAAGCCGTACGGGAGGCGCTATGACCCTCCAGGATGGCTGTGACCAGATCAACATTGTATGTAAGGATGTTCCCTTTGATGGAAAGCTACATAACACGCCGGTAATCGGTAAAGACCCGCGCAATACTGCCGGCCGTATCAAGGGATTTACAGACGGCAAAGGCTGGCAGCTTCTCAATAATATTGATGGTACATCTTTGACAGTATGGCGGGACGATACCCCCGCAAAGATGACCGCAGCCGACCGTACCGAACGTGATGCCCGCATAGCGCGTGAGGCGTCAGAAATGGAAGAGACGCGGAAACAGTGTCGCATTGAATCTTTAAAGTTATGGGAAACAGTGGCGCGTGAAGAGATCCCCGCAGATCACCCGTATCTGATTGCAAAAGGTATCCGGCCTTTTGGTATTCGCTGGCAATCATCCGGCAATCTGCTTGTTGTGCCTGTAATGGACATTAACGGCGTCATACACGGTTTACAGTTTATTGACCCGACCAGCTTCAAGAAGTTCAAAACCGGCACACCCAAAACCGGCCATTTCTTCAAGATAGGCACGAGCAAAGACAATACCGTCATAATCGCCGAAGGGTATGCAACCGGCGCAACTATCCATGAAGCCACCGGACACGCCGTGGCGATCGCCTTTGATGCTGGCAATCTGCTTCCGGTTTCACAAGCAATCCGCGCCAAGTTTCCAGATATGAAAATCATCATTGCCGCCGATGATGACAACCACCTGCCCGTTAATATCGGTATTGTCAAGGCGACCGCAGCAGCTCAGGCCGTTAATGGTTTTTTGGTAATCCCTTCTTTTCAGGAGGTATGCCATGACTAAACCAAAAACTGACTTCAACGATATTAGAAATCTTGACGCCGTACGTCTGCAGATAGAAGCAGCCGCGCCGGTTGTGGATCAGACGCCGCAGGGTGCCGCAGGAGAGGCGAACGGCTTCGAGTACATAGAAGAGGCAGCGCCCGAACAGACGGCAACTGATACGGCAAATCAGTATTTTCCGCTTATTCCGTTTCCATCGGTTCTGCCTGAATATCTGCATTCACTGACAGAGCGTTATTCTGCCGCGCTGCAGTGTCAATATGCTTTTATGGCGATGACTTTCCTCACAATCATATCCGGCGCTGTTGGTAATTCCGTACGGCTGGCAATCAAGTCCAGTTGGAAAACAGCCCTTTTCTTGTGGCTCGGTATTATCGACAAGACCGGCGCTGGCAAGTCTCATCCGCTTGAAAAAGCGATGGATCCACTCTTTATGCTGCAATCGGTGGAAGCCGCCCGTTTTGAAAAAGATATGGATCAATACAAGATTGATGAAGCCGCGTTTAAGAAAAGTAAATTAGATGGCGAGCCACCTCCCGAACCGGAACCAATGAGACACTTTTACAGCAGCAACTTTACCATTGAAAGCCTGATTGCCATGTATAAGCGGACAGCTAGGGGCCATGTAATATTTGTAGACGAGCTGGCCGGTTTATTAAAGGGCTTAAACCAGTACAAAAGCGGCAAAGGCAGCGATGACGAGCAGTTTTTAAGCCTGTTTAATTGTGGCGCTCTCAAGTCGGACAGAGTTGCTAAAACCGGTTTTTGTCGTGAATCCGGCGCAGCCGTTATTGGTGGAATCCAGCCGCAAGTTTATTCAGGCGTATTTGGTGAGAACGAAGCAGCAAACGGTATGCTGTACAGATGGCTACCGTACGTGATGAATGCCGCCCCTCCAATGTTTAGTGATGATGAGTTGACGGAAACCGACGAACAGGAATGGTCAGACCTCATTGATTGGATGTATCAGATCCCTGCTGAAATACACCCTGAAACCGGCTTTATAAACAAAACCATATTGACGGTTGAACCCGCCGGAAAATTGCTGTTCAGGGACTTTCACGATGAATTGTCACGGTTGCAGCCATTCATGCCGCAACGCTTTGCTGGCTATCTGCCAAAACTCAAAACCTATTGTTTAAAGTTTATGGGAATTTTGCACATTTTGGAATGTTACCCCAAAGATGAACTTTTTACAGTGGTTGAATGCGAAACCGTACGCAAAGCTATCTTACTTACTCGTTATTTTGCCGGTCAAGCGTTACAGCTTGCCACAGAGCAGCCGGTAAATGGTGATCCTCATCATGCAGCCCTACAGAAAGCGATTGAGTCTCTACGCGGTGAAGCGGTCAAAGGTCAAGTCCTGCTTTCCCTTATCCGGCAGAGCATGACCCGCCCCGATTATTTGATGGCTAAAACCCCCGTACCAGTTAACCAAGTTAATCAAGTTAACAATCTTCTAGGAATATATTTTAAAAATATCCGTTATTCAGTTAACCAAGTTAATCAAGTTAACAATCTTCTATAGATAATATTCTAAAAAGTATCGGACATTATGCCACCTTTTTGCGGTTCGAATCCTGTACCCACTACCGAAGTCAACGCGTAACTATCAGTTATTATAGATTAAGTATCTTTGTGCTTTATCGAGATACTGTCAAAAATACTGTCAAAGATCAAAGCCATGCTTTTTTTGTTCTATTTTTTGCGTACCAGGATGATAAATGATAAAACAAGAAACACCTTTAATCCCGCCATAGAACAATCAATAAAACTCAGTGCAAAACGGTAGCAGCAGAGACAGTAGATGCTTTTATTACAGTTACCACCAAACTGCTGAAGGCCGGTGACAAAATCACATTCCCCGGATTTGGTACTTTCGGTGTTTCAGAACGCGCTGCCCGTAAAGGCCGCAATCCGCAGACTGGTGCAGAGATTCAGATCGCAGCGTCTAAAAGCGGTAAATTTACGGCTGGCAAGGATCTGAAAGGCCTGTAAGGTTTATTTCTGGCTTACGTATAAAAGAGAAGGCTGCCCAAGTTGGGCAGCCTTCTTCGTTTAGCTCTTCATTTTCTGTTTTCAGTAGGGACATCCGTTCGATATAGATGAACCACCTACTCAACGCGTTCCAGCAGCCCTTCGCGTCCGGAAATCTTCAGCCATCTCCCGTTTACTTTGCCTCAGCAATTCTATCTCTGATGGTGTCAACATCCGAGGTGCGGGCGAGATACCAAGCTTCTGATTGAGTAAGGCAGTCGAAGGCGTGACCGAAGTTTTCTTGCCACCATGATTCAATATTGGTTCCATGTTTTTCCCTCAATTCCTGCAATTGCGTTTGTTCTAAAGATAGTTTAGCTGAATACGGTTTTCCCGTCAATGTTACTGCACCGATGACCTTGCCGCCTTGTGCCTCGACATTCCCCTTGATCTGGTCAGATACTATTTTTTAAGTTGACCAATCCCAACCACCAAAATACTTGCAATTCCTTCTGCATCCTGTGTCGATCGACCAAGTCCCAGGCGGATAGTCTGAAACGCTTCATCATCACTCAGACCAATGGCTTTCAGCACATGCGATGGTGCAACCTTGACCGTCGAACAGGCGGAACCGGCGGAGAAAGAGAGTTTGTTTTTCAACTGGTGGATCAAAGCCTTGGCCTCGACGTCGGGAATGGTGAGGCTCAGGTTGTGGCCAAGTCGGCTCTGCGGGTGCCCGTTGAATTTGATGTCAGGAAAAGTTTGCTGGAGACGCAGGCAGATCAGGTTCGTCGCTTCTCTCAGCCGACTGTTCTCAGCACTCATCTCTCTGTTCGCCAACAAGAGCGCTTCCGCCATGCCGACAATGCCCGGCACATTAAGTGTTCCCGACCGCATTCCCTTTTCATGGCCGCCACCGAAGGAAATAGGGCTCAGCTTAATCAACGGAGAATAGGAGCGAACAAAGATGCCTCCAATACCTTTGGGACCGTAGAATTTGTGAGCGCTGAAGGAGAGCAGGTCGATGTTCATTTCATAGACGTTGATCTTTTCATGTCCGACTGCCTGGGCCGCATCGGTATGAAAGATGATCCCCTTCGATTTAGCTAATGTGCCAATTTCCTTGATCGGCTGGATGGTGCCAATTTCGTTGTTGGCAAACATGACCGAGATCAGGATTGTATCCTTCTTGATGGCGTTTTCCAGGGTTGCAAGATCAACAACTCCATACTTGTCCACTGGAAGCAATGTTATCTCCGCCCCTTCACTTTGCAGGTAGTTCAGGGTATCCAGCACGGCGGGGTGTTCAATTGCAGTTGAAATAATGTGGTTGCCTTTGTCCCGAAAGCGCCGGAAAGCACCTATCAAGGCCAGGTTATTAGATTCGGTAGCACCACTGGTAAAGACAATCTCGCTTTCTTTACGGCAGCCAAGCCCTTTCGCAAGGCTCTCCCTGGCACTCCTGACCGCATCCTTTGCCCGTGCGCCATGCAGATGATCAATGCTGGCGGCATTGCCGTAGACCTCACAAAAATACGGCAGCATTTTTTCAAGAACCAGTCTGTCTACCGGCGTTGTGGCATTATGATCGAGATAAATCGGCTCTTGCATGTGGATTATTTCTTTCGCTTTGTGGATTGTTTAACCAACAGTTTTTCCTCAGTTTTTACCCGCCGCTCCAGCTTCTTGATATCCTCGGCAGGTGGCAGCTCTTCCGGACTGATACCGCGACTCGTCAATACCTTGCGCACATCAAGATTGTTCTTAACATGCTCGTCAGTAATTTTCCCCTCATGACGCAGGTCATCACGCTTGATACTAAAGTTTGTTATCTCGTTGGCGAAATCTTTGGCCTTAATGGTAATTGTTGGGAGGAAATCGGCCAATGCCCGACCGTCCGGCATGCCGAGCCGGGCTTTCATCTGCTGGGTTGTCTTTCCACCGAACAAGGCGGCATCACCCTTACTGCGGATGCGAGCAAAGCCAATGTTATCACCTATTCTTTCGAAAATCAGGCCTGAAAGTTCCTTTTCAGAAAGTGTGAGTTTCTGGCGGGCGGTCAGCCGTTCCTGTTCTTCAAGGCGTTTTTCAATCAGTTCCAGTCTTCGGGTCTGAACGGCAAAGTATGTCTGGGCAAAGGCTATCTCCACTTTTCGTGGGTCGCCGTTCTGGGCAATGAGGTAGCAGGCGTAGCGGGTCAGGGCAATTTCATCTATTTCTCGTTCAGCACCGGAGCCGATATCGACCATTTTCCTGACGTCAGGAAAATGGTCTACAACAGCATGCCCGGCTGTTTGGCTGGCTATCTTAGCCTTGTCGATAACCTTGGCAAAGTTCTCCCATTTCGCATATCCAAGAAGCCTCTGTAGATCGCGAGCAAACCAGAATTCCTCACCGTCAATCTGGTAGGCGTAGTCCTCAAAGTTTTTATGCAGTTGGATGATGATGTCGCTTTTCATGCGTTTGCCCTCGTTTGTGGGTAATTATAACACTTCAGTTCAATCTGGTATGTCCATAACCATGATCATCTGTTCCTTTTCCAGCAGGCACCAGCGAACCTCGCATTCCGGGTTATTCAGCTTTATCCTGCCGGATGTTTCACCCGCATCGTTAAGCGCCGAAAAGATGGACTCTTCAACAGCAGAGGGCTCTTCATCGGCAAGCCAAAAACTTTCATACAGATGATAGTTCCCATCAGCCCAGGTCAACATTTGATCATCCCAAACCACAGGACAGGCACCACAACTGACCTGTTTGCCATTGTGACAAACGGCAGTGTAAACGTAATAATCGTTGTATTCAGGATCTATCCGCATGTTACGCCTCAATTCACCTTTATCAACTGAGCCAGATTTTCCAGCCCCCGTACACGATTCACCAGCAACTCGACACCACGATTGATATGAGCTAGGAAATATTCTTCCCGCTCTTTGGCCTTAATATGTTTCTCCTGGCACCATTGAATGAACAGTGACGTCAAAACCAGCTCATGCTCTCCAAAGAGGGTGTAGCGGTTTATCTCCTGCCCTGATTCCTCGGTAAACAGTTCCAGCGACGGCATATTGTTCTCAGCAATGGAAATGCCCAGAGCAAGGCGGCAGGCGATGTTCGGCGTCAGGCCGGTACGACTCTTGAACTGTTGCAGTTTCTTGGTCGATTCCTGAGACAACTTGATGCGTTTGAATTCCAGTCCGTTCAATTCCAAAAGTAACCTTCCTTTACCACGGTTGATTTACTCTCTTCGCAATATTCGAGGTTGTAGGAGTGAGCCACAGACGGACGAAGTAGGTTAAAATATTGCTGATCAACTTCCGTATTGGTGGAAAAAATCATCATCTGGTGCGAGGCATGGGGAAAGAATAATTTGATCAAATTATCCCGGTGCTTCGAATCCAGACGGGCAAGCGGCGTATCTACGATAAACGGCAGTTTCTGCCCGGAGGTCTTTGCCAATGCCCATAGCATGGCCATGGCGTATATTTCTAGTTCGCCCGAAGAAAGACTACTCTTACTGATGGCGTTATCCTTGCGATCATACAGAGTGACATTGAATGTTTCAGCGTCAATCTTGATCCGGGCAATCATGTCATCCTTGCGATGGAGCACCTTAAACAACTTCGTGAACTCATCTTGCAAGCTCAGGATCTTCTGTTTGGCAAGGTGCAGATGATATTTTGCCAGCACTTTTTCCACCTTCAGCACCAGTTGCTGTTTTTCGTCCAGCTCGTATGATGCTTTCATCTTGGTGTTTATCAGCTCAATCCTGCGTTCCAGCTCATTTTTGGCATTGGTCAGCTCAGCATGCTGCGCTTCCAGGCTTGTCTGTTTTTCGGTAAGCCCGCCAAGCTCCATATTCAGAGTATCCAGCGTTTCGTACATCGGTTTGATAAACTCATCATCCGGCACCCTGGAGAGTTGCGACACGACATCTTGCAACTCTCGGAACTTCATCTCATACAGATCGGTCAACACGGCCATTTCCGACGGAATCGCATTGATGGCCTTATCTATCAAGCCCAGTATTTCCAAGGCCTGCTTCTGGGAAAAACCGAATATTTCAGGTTGCTTTTCCTGCTTGGTTTCCACCGAAAAAAGCGTCTCAATCTCGGTCTTGAGCTTTGCTTTGACCTTTTTCAGCGTAGCCGAATCAAGCCCATCCATCTTCAGAAAACCGGAAGAATCGATGATCGCCAGCATGTCATGGTGCTTTTTCATGAGGTTTTCGGAAAGAAGCGCGTTTGCCTTGTACTTGCTTTCATCCTCGATCTGTTTCTTCAGCTTCAAGGCATACGAGGAGGCAATGGCAAGCGGCAGCAGCCCGGCGGCCAGCTCGCGCAACTTGTCCTTAATCGAATCAATATCATACTCCAGGCTACTCTTCTTCTCTTCAAGGCTCACCCGGTTGCGATAATAACCTTCACCCTGGGCCGCCATTTTGGCCCGATAATTGATTATCCGCTCACTCAGCTGCTGAATCGAATTCTGATGACATGCCTTGTCATCCAGAATCACTCGGATTTTGCTATCAATCTCTTCCCGCTGCTCTTCCAAGTTGGATATATCCTGAACAAAAACATCCGCAGAAGTGCCTTTTAAATACTTGCCTCGGTAGATCTTTAAATCCGTTTGCAGGCGTTCTACCAGATCAAGACCAAGCAGCGTCAGAATCGATCTTTTCAGCTCTTCATTGCTATCATCAGACATCATCCTCTGGATTTTTTCACCGTCAAAAAAGAACAGTTGCGACAGCCCCGGCGGGATGATTTCCTTGATAAAATCTTGCCAGCAATCTTTTTCAACGTCATCAAGCGGAAGACCGTTTTTCTCTATGGCCAGGGTTTCAACGACTTTTTGGCCGGAGGTTTCCCACATGCGTTCCACCTGAAAACTGCTGATGGTTCCCTGGTGGGCATATTCGAATTCAACGGCAATTGAGGCGTTATTGGGCTGGACTATGGTAACTTTGGAGTTGTGTATTTTCTGTTTCAGGTATTCCTGATACTTGGCAGACCCGATTGAACCGAACATTTCCGAGCCATACAAACAGAGCTTGATAGCGTCAAAGATGGTGGTTTTACCCGCGCCATTCAGGCCACCAAAAAGTATGATCGGTTTAAGTTCTATGGAGTCGCTTGGGCGAAGGCGCAACACATGCGTACCGGAAAAGTTACCAAGGTTTGTCACTGTCAGTTTATTAAATATCATTTTGCAACCCTAGCGATTCCAGAATTTCTTCTTCTGTGTCCCAATCTTCATTGATTATTCTGTCTATCTTCTGCAAAATACCTGCGCGACGGCTCATACTCTGCATCCGCCGTTCCTGATCGATCAATTTTGTCGGCAGCCCAAGATTGATACCTTCCTCGTCACAGAGCTGTTTAAGCAACTCATAATCTTCCTGAGAGAATTTAACGCCGTCATCATGCAGCCATGCATGGTCATCACCGATGGTCTGCCGGTAAATTTCCGGGACTGAATCCGTCCACTCTTCTTCCCGCCAATAGTCACGGATGTACTCCAGTTCTTCAAAGGAAATCAGTTTGACGGTGGGATCAGGGCCGGTTTTCCGGATATCATTCTGGATCTGCAAAAGCCTCTCAAGAAACACCTTGCGCCACTCCAGTTTATACGGGCCATAAGCAATCCGCGTCCCATCACGCACATAAGAAATTTTACCGTCGCGGCGTTTGTGGCTGCGATAGATTGTCTTATTTTCGACATCCTGTGTTTCGCTCAAAAAGTCCCGGAACTCCAGCAGCGGCGTCATCCACTCTTCGCCGTTGTCGATCAGGTTTTCCATGGTGGTATCTTTCTGAACCAATGTGCAGGTCCAGCAACCAAAGCGGCTGCTGCCGCAAGATGGCGTCGATTTATCTACCACCATCGGGCACTCGCCACCACTGGCATTTTGATACATGGCCGCAAGGTCTCGGTTGTTGCCACCCCACTGACATTTATGACTCAACAGGTAAGACCAGACATCGTCCGTTGTCATCTCCTCAATGGGGGTAAAGACAAAGGCAGCAGGAAGCGTCGGATGTTTGGAAAGCCCCATATGATCCCTCGCTTTGCTGCTCAATACCTGGGCGCGCGAAGAACTCTCATCGCGGCGGGCACCAAGCACCACGGTTGCCTCTCCCCATTTATCGACATATTCCGAAATAAAGCGATTGACCGGTTCAATCTTCAGACGTTCCGTACACCATCGGAAATTGCGGCTTGGAGCAGGATAACCTTTGCCAATCAGATTGACCCAGAAGCTGTTTTTGAACAGCGGTGTCAGGCGATGGGCATAGATAGGGAGGTTGCTAACGCGTGCCGTCTGATTGATCTGCTCCAACGTCGTGGCGACATAATCAATAATGTAAGGTGTCTCTACCAAAGTATCCGTGGAGATAACGTGAACATCCTGTTTCAGCTGTTCACGCGGCAGTTCTTCAATGGCATCCCAGACAAGCTGCATGACAACCGTGGAGTCTTTGCCGCCGGAATAGCCGACCACAAGCGGGCGATTGTAGGCCAGATATCCATCATCTCACCTCTACAATTTCTGTGCAGCTCGTCATCGGGCTGAACTCAAGTCGATATTCCGCACCAATCCGTGCCTCCAGATTCTGGCGGGCCTCATCGCGCAATTCCTCATCCGTTACAAACAAAACTAATTGAGTAGCAAGGATTGGCAATTGTTCTGCAATGGCATTGCGATGGTGGGAAGAGAGACGGCCAAAAGGGGTATCCATGACCAGCGGCGCTTCCTCGTCACTTATCCTAGACATGGCCATGATAAAGGAAAGACTGAGCACCTGACGTTCTCCGGCTGAAAGCTCCGGACGTGCTGAATAGCCATAACGGTCGATAACTTCCAGATTGAAATCCGGCCCAAGCTTGACGTCCTGAAAATGACTTTCCTTCCAGACCAGCTTCTTGAAAATTTCCTTCGTCTTCTCCTGAATCTTTCCACGCATATCATCGGCAAAGGTCTGATACATGTCAGCGATGGCATCGGCTGCTCTCTGCGCCAGATCAAGCTTGGTGCTCAACAGAACCTCGCGTTTTTCCTCTCGCCGTGCCCGGTCGATTTCCTTTTTAAGCTCTGCAATATCTTTTACAAACTTGATTTCCCGCTCATGGAGTGATCCAATCTCAAGGATGTAGCCCTGAATATCCGCATGGAAATTTTCCCGGTTCCGTTCCAGCTTGCTGATTTCCTCAAGCGGTGAACCTTTCAACTGCCGACTGACATCGTCTAGTTCTGCTTCAAGGCTGCTGATGATATCAACCAGTTCGGCACGGCGGCGCATGGCGCTGTCAACATCTGCCCGGTGCTTTTCCGTACGCTGTTCAAATGCCTGGAGCACGGCACAGGTATTCAACACTTCATCCTGCAAAGTATCCGGCAACCCGTGGCTTATCTTGGCCAACAGGGTACGATGTTCATCACTGCCATCGCAAAAAGGGCGCCCGCAGACGCAGATCATCTTGTCAACCAGGTCTCTGATGAACTGTTGGCGGTAATCGCTGGGGATTTCTCCCCGAGCCCGTTTCTCTTCCAGCAGCAGGATAGCTTTCTTGATGGCTGTTTCGGCGACCACATAATAACCGGATGTTGCCAAATCCCGAATTATGCCGACAACGTCCTCCATCTCAGTACGGCGCTGCTTCAGCTCCCGTTCTATCCTGTCGCGCTGCTGCTGAAGGATGTTCGTGTTCTCCATCTCACGCAGCCGCTTGTCGATATCGGCAATCTTCCGTTCCGCCGACTCTTTTTCCTGATGCAGATCAAAGATACGTTCCTTTGCTTTTTTGATCTCAGAGCGCGCCTTTTCTTCCTGCTCAAGCAGATCACGTAATTGCTGGCCAGATTTGTTCTTCAGTTCTTTGCGGTAGTCCGTCGCAACGGCTTCCAGATGACGGCGGGAACGCTCCAGAATTTCAAGCTTCAACACCAGATAAATGGCCTGTTTGACCTGTGCAGCGGCTTCCGGCTTGGCAAAGTTGTCGATCTTTTCACCGTCAAACAGGAAGTACTCACGGACATTGACGGGGAGAATGGAGTTCATGGTGCCGATAGGATTGTTTATCCGCTCGGCCTGCCCGTCTGCCCTGGTGCGCATCATGGTGAAACTGTCAGTATCCTCAACATTGACAGTGCCATCTATCAGCTTGACACCCTGTAAAGTTCGCTTGACCAGATAGCGTTCGCCGTTATGGAGAAAAGCCAGATCAACCGATGTGCGTACGGTATCGCCGATGGCAGCCTGGTTGACGGCCTCTTTGCTCATCAGCTCGCCAACATTGTCGATGACTTTGACATTATCGAGACTTTTACCGTAGAGGCACCAGTTGATGGAAAGAAAGAATGACGTCTTACCGGCCCCGTTGACGCCGTGAATAACGGTCACATTTTTATGATCATCTTTGGCGAAATCGACCCGCTGCTTGCCGCAATATTGGCGGAAGTTATCTATGGTTATGCGCTCAAGTTTCATGGGCGCTCCTGTTCATCAAGCTTTTCAATTTCCTTTTTTGCCACTGCGGAAATGATCTCGTCGATATGTTCTTTGACCCGTGGTTTTTCCATGGAGATATGCTCCTGCTCGATATCCAGAACACCAAGAATGATGTTCTTCACTGCCGGATCAAAGGTTTCAAACAGGTTGGAAAGCCGTTCTTTGTGCATAAGCCCCTCTCAAAAATCCATTAAATTGTATCGACTGGCAATTTCCCAAATTACATCCATAGCTTTGTGCTTGTTCAGCGCCGGAGATGCAAACTCCTTGAATCGCTCCAGCTCTTTGCGGATGATGCCACGTTCAATATTAAATGTTGCCGAATCCTGCCTGGAAGTCCATGCGGTTGGCGGCACGGCAATCATGTCATGAATAACCGAGAACTCTTTTCCCGGGAATTTCCTCAATACACGCCCGCGCCGCTGGACAAACTCACGAGGATTACTGCTGCTGGCCATTATGTAAGCCGTGCGGGTGCTGGGCACATCAACCCCTTCATCAAGACATTTCATGGCCACAAGCGCCTGGATTTCACCGCTGGCAAAATCAGTCAGACGTTGCTGTCTCTCACGGGTATCTTCCTCTGCCGTGAAGCGCTGCACCAATAGACCATGCTCCCAACCGAGCAACCGCTGCACATCGTCAATTTGACCGGGAGCGCAGTAAAACAGAGTGTGGTCGATGTGGTCACTGTCAGCGATAAGCTTCGAAAGTTCGACAATCTTATTTGCCGCATTGTTCAGAAGTTCGGCCCGACGCATGAGCAGAATTTTCAACGACTCCTGCGCCCGCTCATCATCCCGTCCGGCAAGCTGGGCAATCTTTGCAGACAGCTCCTGATAGGCTTCCAGCTCTTCATCGGTCAACTGCACCAGATGGGGATAGTAGTAATAGGTTGTCAGGCTGACACCGATAGCCTTTTCCAGCGGGAACGAGAAAACCGTCTCACCGAAGTAGCCACGCAGGGCTGCGGTCCCTTCATCATCAAACCAGCGATCCGGAGTCGCCGAAAGCGCCAGACGGTAGGGAATTTGTAACGGATAATTCTGCCGACTGCGTTCTGCCCCCAAGTGATGGGCTTCATCAGCGATGATCAGCGAAGGACCGTTCAGTCGAGCGATGGTTGCCTGAAAATCAGGAGAAATAAAGGTGGTGTGAGTGGTGATGACGGAAAAGTGATCACGGTAACCGGAACTGAAATCCATGACCATACTGTTTAATTTATCAAACCAACTTGCCTTGCTCTGGTAAGCGAGAATCGGTCGATAGCCGAACTCCTGACTTTCCGTATTCCATTGATCAACCAGATGCTGATAGGGCACGGCAATAATGACGGCCAATCGTTTCTCACGCTCAAACAAGCGGACCGAGGCCGATAACGCGGTCTTTGTTTTGCCTGTCCCGGTGGCCATCTCCATCAATCCCTGGCAATCGTGTGCAAACCAAGCATCTATCGCCTCTGTCTGATAGGGACGATTTTCCAAGCCGAATGGCAGATGTGGATTGGTGGGACTATAGACAGGCGCCTTACTCTTCTCATTGGCCAACAGCTCTAACTGGCTCCAGTTCGGTTCAGGATAGGGCCGGTCATACGAACGGAGCCTTACAATCGCCGCCCGCGCCGCCTCCGGCAGATCATACACCTGTACGTTTGCGTCCTTGTTACTCCACAACCGCTCAAAGCGCTCATTATCGGCCTTAACCAACAAGTCCAGCACCGGATGCCAGGAACAGAAAATCTTGATTGATTCGTAGTTCCGAGTCCCTTGAACGCTATCATTGTACGAGCCGTTAAAGCTGACCCGATTACCTTCGGAATCGGTAAAAATGCCGAACTTGTCATGAAACTCGCCCTGATCAAGCTTGTTGCGTGGCATGGCCAGCTTGAAATCCAGAATGCCATCAGCAACTAGCCAGGCAAGGGCAGAAAGGGTCTCTTGCTCAAGCGTTTTCTTCAAATCGGCAATACTGATTTCAAGCGCCAGCTTCAGGACATCGTCTTGCCGTGCGTCGCTACCTTCCTGCAATGCCTCCCAATCTGCTTCGCCGAGAATCGGGCTGGTCACCCACCGCGCCCTACCACTATTGGAAGCAAACTTGGTCATACCCTCTGCTGCAAGCCGCAACCACGAGGCGCTGAAGAAACCGACTCCGCGATCATAACGCACTGATACTTCAAGGGCTGGGTTAAAGAAGTCCTTGATGATATCCCCGCTGGAGGTATCAAGTATTGGTGGGAACGGTATGTTGGAAAGTTTTGTCATGTTTTTGTGTGTGTTGTTATTCAAGTTTGAAAATAAAATACAAAAAAAACCGCCAATCCGGTATTAGTCCAGATTCAGCGGCCTTTATTATAATCTGATTGTCCCATCCATCTTCATCCCCAAATCCATAACATAACCCTGAAAAACAGAATAGCTCGTTAACGAAATCATTAAAATAATGATTTCTAACTTACTAAAAGTTCTTCACATTACTCCGGCGATTCACGCATGTCAACGAGTTACGGACGTCGCCATAGCACAAAATGCAGCGGCCGGATAATCCTTCCTTTCAAAATATCAGGAAGAGTTTTGGACTGTATCTCCTCCAGACTCCAGATCCCGCTCTTTTTCGCAAATCGGGCAGACGTAAAAAGACCGGCTAAGTTTCATGCCACAACAGGTCCACTCTCCAGAACTGGCGGGTTTCTCTGAGTCATCCCACGGATATGGGTCTCGACTATAGTTGTGTCCGATTTTTTTTGACATGTTCTCCTTGGTCGTCAGCAAATTCGATCTTCTCTGATAAGTTGAACGATATGTTCGTCATATTGTATCCGTGCTGTTTCAATATTTCGCTGGTTTCCGGTGGCCATCAGGTCTGCATAAACCAGTATCGGGTGAACCGTATATCCTCATAACATAGCCCTGAAAAATTGGATAGTGCGTTCACGAAATCATGAAGAAAATGATTTCTATCTTACAGGTTCGACCCCAACGCGGCTCACCTAACATTACAGGGCGTTACGATCTGATCGTAACGCCCTTTTTGTTGTCTTTTTGCCACGGCGGGCCAACATCGGACCATTTAAAAACTGCTTAAGTTTTGCCTCACACATTATTTCTTGACAAGAATTATTGTTTATTTTATCTATGGTTTTACTAGACTATAGTTGCCAAAGAAGACAACGCTTGCGCTTTCAAGCGCTTGACCAGCTTGCTGAGCATGCTGCAACTTGTTTCTGAACGTGCGCAGAAAGAGAAACTTTCCAGAGTATTTAGAGGCACTCTTGTTGCTCTTGGAATACGTGGCATACTAAAGGGGCAAATTCAGAAGGAGTGGCGTCGCAATTTTATTTTGATCAGTAGCAGGAATATGCGCTAATAGTAGATAGATATAGGAGAGGAGAAATAACATGAGTAAAATATTCGCAGATAATTCGCAATCGATTGGCAACACCCCGCTGGTTAAATTAAACAACATCGTTGGCAATTCTAAAGCTACTATTCTCGTAAAAGTTGAGGCACGGAACCCTGCCTATTCGGTGAAATGCCGCATAGGTGCCAATATGATCTGGGATGCAGAAAAACGCGGCATCTTGAAACCGGGGGTCGAAATTATTGAACCGACGTCCGGTAATACCGGCATCGCGCTGGCTTACGTGGCCGCCGCACGCGGTTATAAGCTTACCCTGACCATGCCTGAAACAATGAGCATAGAGCGTCGCAGCATATTAGCCGCATTGGGTGCGAAACTGATCCTGACTCCCGGCGCTGAGGGTATGAAGGGGGCCATCAACCGTGCCGAAGAGATCGCTGCTGCCGAACCGGAAAAATATTTCCTTCCGCAACAGTTTAAAAACCCTGCAAATCCTGAAATCCATGAGAAAACAACCGGCCCGGAAATTTGGAATGATACCGATGGCGGAATTGATGTATTAGTCGCCGGTGTCGGCACCGGCGGAACCATCACCGGAATTTCACGTTACATAAAAGGCACCAAGGGCAAGAAGATCATTTCAGTAGCAGTAGAACCTAAAGAGAGCCCGGTTATCAGTCAGAAGTTGGCTGGGCAGCTCATTCAACCGGCACCGCACAAGATTCAGGGAATCGGCGCCGGCTTCATTCCCGACACTCTCGATCTCTCGCTTGTTGATCGTGTCGAACAGGTAGAAAGTGCCGAAGCAATTGAATGTGCCAAACGCCTGGCAAAAGAAGAAGGGTTGCTGGTTGGTATCTCCAGCGGTGCCGCAGTAGCCGCAGCCGTACGGCTTGGCCAACTGGAGGAATTTATCGGCAAGACTATCGTCGTTATCCTTCCTGATGGCGCGGAGAGATATCTGTCAACCGCACTGTTCGAAGGGCTCTAGTGTGACAAGAGAGCGGGGACTATTCGGTAACCACCGAGTCTCCGCTTCGTTGCTGCTGCCTGCGGCATATATCCGCGTAGAGCCCCTGGCGTTGAATCAAGTCGGCTGGTGTGCCCTGTTCGGCTATCTGCCCTGATTTGAGAACAAGAATCCGGCCGCAGTCGCGAAAAGCGGAAACTCTCTGCGAGACGATCAGGACTGTCCGTCCGGAATAGAATTTTCCCAGTTCGTTGAGTATTTCATCTTCGCGCCCTGCGTCCACTGCTGAAAGCGGATCATCCAGTAACAAGATCTGTGGATTACCAGCAACCGCACGGGCGATGGCAAGCCGTTGTTTCTGGCCGCCGGAGAGAGTCACGCCTTTTTCACCGACCTGGGTGTCGAATTTTTTGGGGAACGCTTCCACGTCATCGAGAAAGCCGGCCTGGCTGGCCGCATTAGTCATAACGGTGGCGGGCTGATCACCGGTAATTCCGTAACTGATGTTATCAGCGATTGTTCGCGAAAACAGGAATGTTTCCTGGGGAACATATCCGATCAGCCGGCGCAGACTGGCTTTGGTTATCGTGTTGATATCCCGGCCATCGACAAACAGCATCCCGTCTGTGGCCGGAAGCAGCCTTGCGACCAGTCTCAAGAGAGTGGTTTTTCCGCTGCCGACCTCGCCGGTTATCCCTACTGTCTCTCCTGCCTTGATTTGAAACGAGATCCCCCTGATAATGTCTGCCTCGCCATAGCTGAAGCTGAGATTACGTGCATCAATGCCGTGCAGCAGGGCGCCGATTGGCTGTGAATCAGTGCGGTCGGCAATGGTCGGCTCTGCTTCCAGTATTCCGGCGAGGCGTGACATGGAGGCAGCTCCCCGTTGTGCGAGCGTCAGAATCCAGCCAAGAACCGCCGTCGGCCAGACAAGCATTGACAGATAACCGCTGAAAGCCACAAAATCCCCGAGTGATATTGTGTGGGCTATGACCAACCGCCCACCCATGAACAGTATTATGAGGGTTCCTGATCCGGTGGCAGCGGCCATTACCGGGATAACAAGTCCCCGCAAACGAGCCAGCCGCAGGTTATGCGTGAGGTAGCGCTCGGCTGTTTTCTCGAAATCCCCCTGAAAATATTCTTCCCGGCAATATGACTTGATTAACCGCACTGCAGATACGGTCTCTTCCGCCTGACTGGAAAGATGCGCCAATGTTTCCTGAGCCTGCAGTGAGCGACGAAAAAGGCGATGGCTGATTTT
>JABBNX010000011.1:0-23588 GCA_019352135.1 Pseudomonadota bacterium | reverse complement strand
CTCTGCCGGGCTACCTGCCGGCGTTCATGGCCAAGCTTCACCCCACCCTTGCGGCGTACAATGCTGCCACGCCGAAAGCGGGCTACTGGACCAACCGGCCCAAGTTCGTCGCCAATGTTTCCTGAGCCTGCAGTGAGCGACGAAAAAGGCGATGGCTGATTTTTTTAACGATCAGTACCATCAGGGGCAACGGGAGAATTGCCCAGAAGGTGAGCCATGGATGTATCCGCAACATCATTGTTACGGCAGCGCAATAGACCATCAGCGTATTGATGACACTCATGGAACCAAAGCCGGCCAGCATGCGGACGTTCGTCAAATCATTGGAAAAACGGGATAGAATATCCCCGCTTCGACTGGTTGAAAAATAGCCGATGTCAAGCAGAGTCAGCCGCTGGAACAGGTCGTTCCGGATGCGGAACTCAATGATACGGGCGGCATTAAGGATGAGAGTCCGGGAAAATATGCGGGTAATGGAGTGTAAAACTGCCAGAAGTGCAATATACAGGGCACAGGTGGGCGGAGAAAACCGCGCCGTCAGCGGATGCTGCAACGCGTCGACTGCCAGCTTCATAAACCAGGGGATCAACAAGGCAAAGCCGTTGGTAAAAAGCAGGAAAAGAACTCCTCCGGCATATCGCCAGCGAAGTGAAGTCACATAGGGAATAAGTCGGGCAAGGTTTTTGATAGCTACATCCTCAGCTTTTCATCCGGGCTCGCCACCCATATCATTTAAGGTCTTCTGCTCGTTGTACAGCAATTTTTCTGACGCCTATTCCGCAGGCTGCTGGGGAACAAAATCGGGACTGGCAAACGAATATTCATAGTTCCGGTGATCATTATAGTCCCCGGAAAGGAGAGAAGCCACATCCTCGGCGAAAACCAGCTCTTCATTGGTCGGAATAACGAATACTTTGACCGGGGAAGCGTCTCTGGTAATAAGTGTTTCTTCCCATTCCCCACGAATGGCATGATTTCTTTCGCTGTCAGGCAGTATACCAAAACATTCCAGCCCTTCCAGGACGAGCTCCCGCGCAAACCACTCCAGCTCGCCCACACCGGCAGTGAAGACCACGGCGTCCAATGGCCCCGCAACGGCACTATACGCCCCGATATATTTTTTGAGGCGATGAGCTTCAATCTCCATGGCCAGCCTGCATTTTGCATTATTCTCCACGGCCGCCTCCAGGATGTGCCGGCGATCAGTATTCCTACCGGATATGCCCACAATGCCGCATTTCTGATTAAGAATATGTTCCATCTCCTGTGCCGAAAGGTTCAGTTGCTGCATCATCAAGGGAAGAATGCCGGCATCGATATCGCCGCAGCGCGTTTCCATGACCGCTCCCTCGAGAGGGGTCAGCCCCATGCTGGTATCAATAGAAATCCCGCCCTTGATAGCACACAGCGACACACCCTTGTCGATGTGAATAGTGATCAGGTTGCAGGAATCGGCCGGCTTGCCGAGCAAACTGGCGGCCCGCCTCGACAGGTAGAGATGTGACGGTCCGTGAAAACCATAGCGGCGAATACCGTGCTTGCTGTACCATTCGTACGGCAGGGGATAGATATAGGCATAGTCCGGCATCGTGACGTGGAACGTCGTGTCGAATATGGCCACTTGAGGAATGCCCGGGAGGAGCTCCAGAGCAGCTTCAATCCCGGCTATGTTTGCGGCATTATGCAGAGGCGCCAATTGCTTGAGATCTCGAATGGTATCAAGCACCTGATCATCGATTACCATGGAATGGTGAAATGATTCTCCACCATGCGCGACCCTGTGGCCGACTGCTGAAATCAGTTTCGCCTCGTCACTGACACCATTCCGGGGGGCAGCCAATGCTTCGAGGATCAACTGCACGGCTCCCTGATGATCGACAAATGCCATATGCTGTGTTTCCAGCTTCCGCCCCGGGACTTTCAGGCTGATCGACGCTCCGCCCAGACCAATCCGCTTGACCAGGCCGGCAGCGAGCAGCGTCCGTCCGCCCCATGAAAAAAGGTGATATTTAATGGAATTACTCCAGCAATTCAGGGTCAAAATATTCATAGACACTCCACTGTTCAGCCGACTGTGACCCCATCGTACTCTTTGACCGGCGCCTGCTCAAGAAAAAATATGCTTCCCGGCCAACGAGTGAAGGACGAAAAGCGGCTTTATGTGAAGAAAAAACTTAGTTTATATACTTTTCTCTATCTATACATTATATAGTTACAATGGAACGTGAAGATCTCCTTAAAAATCTGTTGCTGATCCGGATATGTTAACCGCCGGAACGAAGGGGGTAGAGTGGTAATGATTTTCCTCGTCATCTCTTTCAACGCAGCAACAGGCGGAAAGGCACAATGATGACCAATTCCAGCAATAAAACGAACAATTCACTCTGCCGGCACTCTGAAAAAAAATCAGATGTACACAAAAACGCAGCTCCGGAGTTGTTTCCGCCGGAAGGTGACATCGGAAATTTTGAGCTTGCGGACATCATTGATGCGCGCGCAATCCAGTCACTTATGGATAACTTTTATCTCCTAACCAAGATGCCCATGGCCATCATAAACCTCCACGGCACGATCTTGGTCGATGTGGGGTGGCGGGATGTCTGCACAAAATTCCACCAGATTCATCCCGAATCCTGCAGAAACTGCATCGAAATTGACACCCAACTTTCCGCTGACATCCCCCATGGAGAATTAAAGCTCTACAAACGCAGGAACAACCTCTGGGATATGGCAACGCCGATCGTCGTCGCCGGCAAACATGTTGGTAATATTTTCACCGGGCAATTCTTATTTAAAGATGAGCCGCTGGATTATGATGGCTTTTCATGTGTTGCCAGAGAAAACGGGTTTGATGAAAAACAGCTCATAGCTGCTCTTGAAGCGGTCCCGCGCCTGAAAAGGGAAAGCCTGAATACGGGCATGACCTTTTTCCTGGAGCTTGCTGATATTCTTTCCAAACTGAGCTACAGCAATCTCAAGCTGGCCAGGTCACTCTCGGAACGGGAGACGTTGATGGCGGAACTGCGCCAGGTCCACGACGAACTTGAAGGACGGGTCAAAGAGCGGACCGATGAGTTGTCCGCAACTGTTGTCTCATTACAGAAAGAGATAGGCGAACGTCAGCGTGCGGAGACCAATCTCCTGCGGTTGAACCGGCTCTATGAGGTGCTAAGCGAGACCAACAAGGCCATCATTCGTGCCCGTGATCGCGATTCACTGTTCACTGACTTCTGCCGCATCGCCGTCGAACATGGCTGTTTCCGCCTCTCCTGGGTTGGCCTACTGGACGAGGAGAGCAATGAAGTGCGCAGCGCGGCAGCCTATGGTGAAACAGGATATCTGGACGGCATCACTATTTCAGTAACGGGAAAACCGCTCGGAATCGGACCGACCGGCATGTCGATACGTGAAGGGCGCTATCACATCTGCAATGATTTCCAGAATGACCCTTCCACCAAGCCCTGGCATGAACGGGGACGAGCCCATGGAATCAAGTCTTCGGCTTCCGTTGTCTTACGCGAGGAGGGGCGGATAATCGGTGCCCTCACCTTGTATGCAGGAGAAACGGGTTTCTTTGACCGGCAGCAGGTGGACCTGCTCGTGCAAATGGGGGCAGACATCTCTTTTGCCCTTGATAACATGGCGAGAGATGCACGCCGCCAGAAGGCGGAACAGGCGCTACAAGCGGAAACCCTTGGACGCCTGAGGGCAGTTGAAGCCGTGCGCGAGAAAGAACAGATGCTCATCCAGCAGAACCGGCAGGCGGCCATGGGAGAAATGATCGGCAATATCGCCCATCAGTGGCGCCAACCCCTCAACGTTCTTGCACTATTGGTCCAGCAGATCAAGCTGTTTTACGATATGGGCTCACTATCCAAGGAGGACTTGCACTCCTGTATAAGCAAGTCGATGGACTCAATCAACCATATGTCACAGACCATCGACGACTTCAGAAACTTTTTCAAACCTGACAAGGAAAAAGTTACATTCCTGCTCCATGAAGTGATTGCCAAAACCGTAGCCCTCGTTGAAGACAGTTTCAGGAACGAACAGATCAGGATCAGTGTCAATGCCGTAGCCACGCCGTCCATTACCGGATTCCCGAACGAATATTCCCAGGTCGTGCTCAATATCTTGATGAATGCCCGGGATGCATTACAGGAAAAACGCCCCGATGGCGCATTAGTCACCATAACCATCAGCACGAAAGGGAAGAAAGCCGTCGTAGCCATTGCCGACAATGCCGGCGGCATTAAAAAGGATATAATTGACAAGATTTTTGAACCGTACTTTAGCACCAAAGGGCCGGACAAAGGGACTGGCGTGGGGCTGTTCATGGCGAAAACCATCATCGAGAAGAACATGAACGGCAGATTGAGCGTCCGCAATATACCTGCAGGGGCGGAGTTCAAAATCGAAGTATGAGCGGCAGGCACTGCCGAAGGAGCAGACCTGGCCGCATAACTGATTATGCTTCCCTGCAAAATGACGTATAATGTACCTACGGGTGATTGTGATGGAACCTTTCAACTCATCACGCCCCGTCCGGGGCCGCGAAGCGGAAGCGACTTCATCCTGTTCATGCGACGGAGGATGCCATGCGACACATAGTGCTCCAGTTACTGTTACTCATCATCCTGTGCGCTCCGGCGCATGCGCAGGACATTCAGGGGTTGGCCAACTGCACGGTCAAGGTTTTCAGCGAGATCAACCGTACCGATGCGTGGTCAGGCAAGGCTCCCAAGCAGTGCCCCGCCGATATTTACGTAGAGAGGCGCCCGACCGGAATTTTCGTAACCACGTGGGTTGCGGCGAATTCCGAGAGTGGCTGGGTCAGAACCTCTTTTTCAGCTGCAATGGGCGTTGCCGAGATCGCCGGCAAAGACTCGCTCAAAAAAGCCGGCAGTGACATAACTGCGCGTGCCGCCCGTATTGAACGCTGCCTCAACTCCATAATCACTGTCAATAACCCGCTTGAATGCCGGGACTACGCGGTCACGTCGTATCTGGCCGGTGAGGAAACCGGTACGGAAAACAAAAGGCTCATCTGGCTGGATGACAATGGGCGCCATACTGTTGTTGAATATTCATACGGGGACACCACTTCGACCCCCAGCCCTCCCGCTGACCTTTTCAGCACTCAGGCAGTACCGGCGGGGGTAAAGCTGGATATTCACCTGCGAACAAGGAATTAAGCTGTAGACAGACGGCCGGAATATGATCGTGTGACATGGTGAGCCGCTGAAGGCACGACGACACTATTTCGGACGCTATTTTTTGCCTTTTTTCCTCTTCTCCGCTTTTATATTTTTTCCATTCTTCTCATCTTCTTCCTCTGCCTCGTGGTACCTCGCCTTTATCTCTTTGATGTCCACTGTCGGCTGTGGAAACGCCATCTTCAGCGCTTCGAGGGTTTCGACGACGATCTGCGACACAGCCAGATTGCGGAACCACTTGTGGTCGCCTGGAATGACGAACCACGGCGCATGCTCCGTACTGCAACTGCTCAGGGCGTCCTCGAACGCTGTGGTATAATCGTCCCAGTACTCGCGCTCCTTGTAGTCTGACTCGCTTATTTTCCAGTGCCGTGTGGGATCATCAATCCGCTGTTTGAATCGGCGGAGCTGCTCATCCTTGCTGATATGCAGGTAAAATTTGAGTATATGGGTGCCGTTGTCGACAAGGTTCTTTTCGAAATCGTTGATGAGATCGTACCGCTTTGACCATACCTTCTTCGGGACCAGGTTGTGTACCCGACTGATCAGCACGTCCTCGTAATGGGAACGGTTAAAGATCGCAACCTGGCCACGCTGAGGCGCGGCCTGGTGAATACGCCAGAGGAAATCGTGGGCCGCCTCCTCTGCAGAGGGGACCTTGAACCCGTACACTTTCGCCCCTTGCGGATTCATGTTGCCGAGAACGTGATTGATGGTGCCGTCCTTGCCTCCGGCGTCCATGGCCTGCAGGATAATGAGCAGCGAGCGTTTGTCCTCGGCGTACAGCAGGTATTGCAGCTCACGCAGCCGCTGTGTGTACTTTTCTGTTTCAACCAGTGCTGATGTCTGGTCTTCGTGTTTATCCTTGAATGCGGCGTCCATCTTGTGCAGCTTGACGCTGCCCCCCGGTTTGATTCTGAATTTTTCTCTGTAGTTCATTGTTTTTTCTCCTTATTGAATAAAACGCGGAAAGACGAAGCGCTTGGCCTGATCGAGCAGCAGGGCAAACAGAATGCAGGCGGCGATCAAGCCGGCCACCAGTAGTGCCGGCAGCGCAGCCATCAGCCACCCCACTGTGGCGAGCAGGCTCACCAGGACGATGTCGCCGGTGCTGGCAAGCAGCATCCAGCGTCCCGGAGCGAACGACCAGAATCGCCCATCGGTGCGCAGAACATAGATACAGGCCTGATTGGTGAACACCAGCAACAGGAATACCACGGTCTGCATCTGCGGAGCGTCCAGGCCCTGGGTAGTGCGTATCCACCAATAGGCCGAAAAGGTAAACAGCAGGGACAGGAGACCAAACAGGGTAGCTGCCATCATGAGGCGTCGCACCTGCCAATGCTGCGGCGTGGCTGCCGGCTGCACGCGATCTGTGGCGATGGTCATGGTGACGAAATCGTTGGTGAACAGCAGCAGCACTATCAGTGTGGGCGAAATGACGAAGTTTCCGGTAAGCATCACCCCAAGAGTAAGGAAGACAACTATCTCCAGAGTTTTGAGGGTCTTGTTGAGCGTATAGGTGAGCATGCGCCGGTGTACCTCGCGCCCGGTATGCACCACGGTCAATACGCCGCCAAGACCGGGGTCGGTCAGTACTACGCCGGCTGCGGCCTTGGCGACATCGGTGGCGCTGGCCACGGCCACGCCCAGTTCGGCCTGACGCAGCGCAGGCGCGTCGTTGACGCCGTCGCCGGTCATGCCGGTGACGTGCCCGGCACGCTGCAGGGCCTGCACGATGGTGTGCTTGTCCTCGGGCAGCACGCGGGCGTAGAGGTCGCACTCTTCGGGATTCTGCAGGACATCACCCCCGGCCTCGCAAACACGCGTGCCGAGGCCAAGGATGGCGCCGATGGCGCGTGCGGTTTCCAGCGCATCACCGGTGGCCATACGCACCCGCACTCCCAGCCGGGTCAGCTGCGCAATCAGGTTGGCGGCGTCGGGGCGCGGCGGGTCGGCAAGGCCCACCACGCCCACCAGTTGCAGTGCGTCGGCACTACCTGCGGCCACCGCCAGTACGCGGGCGCCGGTTTTGGCCAGCGTGCTTTCGGCGGCATTCAACGCGGCCTGCTGTTCCGGGCCGAGCTTGCAGAGCGGACCGATCACGGTGGCCGCACCTTTCACCGCGTGCCATTCATGACCGTCCACGCTGTACACACCCTCGCTGCGCCGCGTGGTCGGATCGAACGGGTGGAATGACTGTCGTGCCGGAGCGTCTGTGAGCAGCCCTTGCGCACGCGCCGGGGCGAGCACGGCCAGGTCCAGCGGGTCCTGGGTGGCGTCATCGCTGGCCAGGGCTGCGGCGCGCAGCACAGCGTGTTCATCAGTGCCGGCGACCAGTGCGGTCACACCGGCCAGCGTGAGTGTGTTTTGTGTCAGGGTGCCGGTCTTGTCCGACACCAGCGTATCCATCGCTGCAGCTTCTTCCACCGCGGGCAGGCGCGTGACCAGCACGCCCTGGTGCGCGAGCTGCATACTGCTGACGGCAGTGGCCAGCGTGTAGGTCGCCGGCAGCGCTACCGGTACGGAAGCCACCATCAGCATCAAAACAAACACGGCGGTGTCGGCCGGCGGCAGGTGATGCCACAGCGCAAAAGCCACGACCAATACCGCCAGCGCGGCGTCAAAAATCACCAGCCGCTTGACGATGGCGAAGATCGTTTGCTGCATATGACTGGGGGCATTGGAGCTGCGCACCAGCTCGGCCGTGCGGCCGAAAAATGTGTGTGCGCCGGTCGCAGTAACCGCGCCTGTAGCCTCACCCTGACGCACAATCACCCCGGCATAGGCGGGCGCACCGGGACCGGCGTCCACCGGCAGCGATTCACCGGTGAGCGCCGCCTGATCGAGAGCCACCGCGCCGTCGGAAAGAAGCAGATCCGCCGGCACCAGATCGCCGGCACGCACGTGCACGAGGTCGCCCGGCACCAGCTGTTCCGCCGGAATCTGCTGCCACTGGCCATCGCGCAGTACCCGGGCGCTCACATGCAGGGTCTTGCGCAGCAGTGCCAGCGCGTCCCTGGCGCGCCGCTCCTGCAGAAAGGCCACCGTCGCATTGAACGCCAGCAGGACCGCAATCACCAGCGCCTCCAGATGCCGTCCCAGCGCCAGCTGCAGCACGATCACCGCTTCCAGCATCCAGGGCACCGGCGCCCAAAACTTTATGGCGAGCTGCCGCCAGAGCGGGATGGATTTTTCTGCGATGGCGTTGGGTCCGTACTGCGCCAGACGCTGCTGCACCTCAGAGCCGGATAACCCGCGCGAACCGTCGGTAGGCGGCAGAGCTGGAGAGACGGATTTCAGATCTTGTTGGGATGACATCTGCATTGTCTCCTTAAAAATATCGTTAAAACGTTGCGCTGATGATTCTGCCGTCGGCGAGTTGGCACTCGCCCAGACCGCCATCACTCATGCCTTTTGCCGGATTGGCCAGATGGAAGCGGCAGCGCATCCGCTGACCGTCACCTGTTGCAAGATTAGCCACGACTTTTCCGCTATAATACGTAACGAACTGCGTCGCAGTGTACATGGGCGGATATGACTGGTCCCCGTACGGCCAGTCGTACCATCCGGCACTCCAGCCGTCCCACATCGGAGCAAGGGTTTCTTGCTGCGTCTGGCGGGTAATCTGAAAGAAGCGGCCTGTGTAGGTCGCGTCAGGCAGCGTGGCCACCATTGAGCCGGACAGCCCGCCGTCCGTGCTTTTCCAACTGAACTTGACAGGCTCTGCGAGTCTTCCCTGGGTGATCATTTCTCCTCGCCCCATGCCGGTGGTGGTGCAACCGGCCAGGACCGTTAGTGCCAGTGCACTGGCTGCAATCAATTGATACGGTTTCATAGAGTGTCCTCCTTTTTAGTATGGTTGCCACAGCATGACTGGTCATACAGTAACAACCGTTTGTGGGTTTTTAAAGCTCTCTCGGCTTCAACTTTTAGCTTCTTCCAGAAAGAGGCCCTTGGTATTTTTTATTCCTCCGCAGAATCAGAATGAATATTGAGCTCCTCGGAACCAGAGCTGCCGAGGATGTTGCGCGCTCGGGCCACCTCGTCCGCACTGCCGTGAGCAATAAGGAGATATTTTCCTGACTTGAGGTGCTCCTCATATTTGATGATATGTTTTTTAGAAACGCCCCAACCCATCAAGACCCCCATCAGACCGCCGCTGGCCGCTCCAAAAAGAAGCCCTTCCATCCCACCGATCAGAGCCGCTGCAAGTGGTCCCGCAACCAGCAACGGCCCAACGGCAGGTATCCAGAGGAAAGCAGCGCCAATCAGAAGGCCGAAAATGCCGCCAAACCATGCGCCGGTACCGGCGCCGGTTTTGGCAATATCTCCCGTAGTCATGAATCCGTGAATCTTTTTTTCATTTTCCATGTTTTGAGCAACAATTGAGACCTGTGTGATGGGAAAACCGCCCTGGTCAAGGGTGCGTACTGCTCCTTCAACCGTCTCCATGCTTGTGTAGATACCGACAACGCTTTGATCTGCCACGATTAAACCTCCTTTTTGATTTTAAATACGGATACCGTTGAATGGCCAATCCATGCAACGCATCCGCACACTGATCAATTTACTGTGAGCGCAGCGAAAAGCACTTGAATATTTTCACTAACCGGAGCACTCGTATTGAAAATCTCCGAGCCGTCGACAAGTATGTGAGCACCTGCTTTTAGCGACAGCATTACGCTTGATTTCGGATTTTATTACCTATTTCGACCTGTTCCCCCTATCGGCAAAAATCAGCAAAATGAATCAATGTCCATGATCTATCGCTGCCATAGTATATGAGTCTCTTCGAGAGGAATTGCCGCTCCTGTAAAATACGGGACGATTCGTGCGGTAAAATCCCCGGATGGGCGTTTCGCCGGTACCTGCCCCTTGTAAATATATCCGTTCTCCGCACCAACCAACTGCTGGTAGCGGTTCATCTCGAACCTGACCGGGTTCCCATCTTCTGATTTATCGGCATATAGTTCGACATGCACGGCATCAGGGCTGATGCCGTTGAGATAAACCTGGGCTTCAAACAGGTGCCATTCAGCGTTTGTCTCAACTTTAACATCACCAAAACGTATGTTTGCCCATTTGTTGCATAACGTGTGGCGCCAATCAACAAGCTGCAAGCCGGCTTTGCCTTGCTCAGCGGCGCGTTTGTAGTACGCTGCAGCGGCAGGGATATAATAACTCTCGGCATACTCCCGCACCGTACGGTTAGCTGAAAATTGTGGTGTCAGCTGGGCCATGCTTTCACGCATGCGCGTTACCCAGTTCGTGGGAATTCCCTGGTTGTCGCGGGTATAAAACTCAGGGATAACCTGCTGCTCGAGTAGATTATAGAGTTCCTCTGCTTCTGCAGCATCCCACGCGGGATCATCGCCATGTTCGAGGCCATCGCCCAATGCCCACCCTACTTCCGGAGTGTATGCCTCGGCCCACCAGCCATCCAATACCGACAGATTGAGTCCGCCGTTGACGAGCACTTTCATGCCGCTCGTGCCGCACGCTTCCCACGGTCGACGCGGTGTGTTAATCCAGACGTCAACCCCCTGTACCAGATGTTCGGTTAAAAGCATGTCGTAATCGCTGAGGAAGATGACGTGGGGGCGGGCTTCAGGCCTCCGGATGAAATGAGTCCATTGCTGAATCAGCGCCTGCCCCGCCAGATCTGCCGGATGAGCCTTGCCGGCGATGATGAGTTGCACCGGACGCTCCGGGTTGGTTAACAGGCGAAGCAGTCGTTCCGGATCGTGCAATAGCAGGTTTGGCCTCTTATAGGTCGCAAAGCGTCGTGCGAAGCCAAGGGTCAACGTATTGGAATCAAGGAGATGTTTTGCCCTGTCAACCGCGTCGGGCGCTGCACCGGAGGATTCCAGCTGCCGTGACAACCGCTCGCGAGCGTATTCTACAAGGGATTTGCTGGCGGCAATGCGAAATTGCCAGAGCCGGGCATCAGAAACACAACGTATATCCCGTTCCAGAGTTGCCGTCGTCCCCAGCCACCGGTCTTTTTCACAGGCTTCCGTCCAAAGTTCATCGGCATCAGATGAATCCCAGCTCGGCGCGTGAACGCCGTTGGTCACGTGACCAACCGGGACTTCGTCCTGTGGCCACTGCGGAAAGAGAGGTAAAAAAATATCCCGACTGACTTTGCCGTGCAGGCGGCTCACGCCATTAACCGCTCCGCTTCCGCGGATGGCCAGATAGGCCATGTTGAAGCTTTCCGACCGGTCGTTCGGATTTTGGCGGCCAAGTGCCAGCAACTCATGACATGAAATACCGAGCTTCCGCTCGGCAAAAGCACCGAGGTATTGCTCGATAAGAGCCGGAGAGAACCGGTCAAAACCGGCGGCCACTGCCGTGTGGGTGGTGAAAAGGTTTCCCACTCGGGTAACGGCCAACGCAACTTCGAAAGGTTGCCCGGATTCTTCCATGAAACTTCTCGCACGCTCCAGCACGGCAAAGGCCGCATGCCCTTCGTTCAGGTGGCAGACTTCCGGCCGGATGCCCAGCGCAGCAAGCAGTCGCCAGCCGCCGATCCCGAGAAGCAGTTCCTGCTTGAGACGCAGCTCCGGCCCGCCGCCATACAGCTCGCTGGTAATCCCTCGATGAGCGGGGTAGTTTGCCGCATCATTCGAATCCAGCAGGTAAAGTTTGACTCTGCCGACCTGTACCTGCCAGGCGCGCAGCCAGACCGAGTAACCGGGTAAGTCGATCTCCAGCCGCAACCACTCGCCGTTGGCCCGGCGTAAAGGCGTGATCGGCAACTGTCCGGGGTCGTTATAGGGGAAAAGGGCCTGCTGTGCACCGTCCTTGTCGATAACCTGGCGGAAATAGCCTTGCTGGTACAGCAGTCCCACCCCGACGACAGGCATACCCAGGTCGCTGGCGGCTTTGAGCTGATCACCGGCCACATTGCCAAGCCCTCCGGAGTAGATCGGAAGCGCTTCGCTCAACATGAATTCCATGCTGAAATAGGCGACGCAGTTCAAGGGAGAGTGAGGGTGATTCTGCTGAAACCATGCCGGCGCCTCTGCCGCTTGCCGCCTGATCTGCAGCAGGTCAGCAACGTTTTTACGAAAAGCAGAATCGGCAAGCATGCTCTCGATCTGGTCTCGCGAGACCGTCTGCAGAACAACCCAGGGATTTTGTGTGAGCTCCCACAATACCGGATCAAGCGTACGCCATACCTTGTCGGTGGCATGGTTCCATGACGAACGCATATCAAGGGCCAACTCAGCCAGGGCTCCAAATCCCTCTATTTCCGTAGGTAGAATGTTGTAGAGCGGGTTGCTTACCCGTATTTGTTTGCTCATGGTTTCCCCACGACAATGCTGATTTTATGATTCTTTCGTTAATTCGACAGATGTATTAACCAACAGGGGAGAGACAGGACGGTTCAATTCGCCCTTTTTAGCGTGCTCTCATTGTTCCCGCCGGAGTTCCCCCCCTCGGCCTGAGCGGCGCACAGACAAGCTCCGAAGATGAAAATGCACCCCGAAATGTAAATCCACAGCAGTAATGCCATGATCGCGCCGAATGCCCCATAGACAGCGTTTAATGTGGCAAAATTTTTGAAATAAATCACGAATAGACTTTCGGCTGCCTGTAAGAGAACCGTTGCAAACAGAGTGGCGGCCCAGACGTCGGCAAACCTTTTAGACCGACGGGGAGCCAGCCTGTAAAACAGGCTCAGGCTGAGGAACACCACCACCAAGGGGATAACGGAGCTCCCCAGTGCATAAACCCGGGAAAGGAAATCATGCCCGGGGAAAAGCCAATCCTTTGTCATTCTTGCCAGCACCTGAGCCGCCATGCCCAAGAGGACCGCACCCGCCGTGATGCCGAGCAGCACCAGGCTTTTCAGCGGCATCCGCCACCAATTCTGCACTGTGGTGTCCCAGGCGCGGTTGGTGGCGCTGATGAGCGTGAGGAAGCACCGAAGAGCGCCCCAGATCAGGATGAGAAACGCAATCCCGCTTGCATGTCTGCGTGTTTCGATCACACTGGCGATGGTATCAAAAATGTGATGTTGCATCTCGCCACTAATCGGGACGTAACTTTCCATGTAGGCAATGACCTCTTTCCCGGCACTGTCCCGGTCAACAAAAAACGAGGCAATGGTGACGAGCAGAATAATCAAAGGAAACAGTGAGAAGAACACCTGGAAGGCGAACGCCCCCGCCCACTGGGTCCCGTCAATCCGCAAAAACTTTTTAACGGCAAGAGACAGCAGTGCCCAGGCCCTGTGACTCTTTTGGTCAAGCCGGCTTGGCAAATTCATCTGACTCAGCCTTTGGTCACGAATTTCGATTCATTCATGGTGTTGTTGCTTTCATCCTCTTACAAAAGTGCATTGCTTAAAACATAAGCCAAACAAGCGCATAGAGGGTGTTGTTATCGGAGGCATTCCTGCCGAAGCCGTCATAGTTGGAATGAGCGCCGTTGAACTTGTCATAAATTGTGTACTGCAGAGAAATCTTCGTCTGTTCCCACGGCACATAATCCGCCTCAAGTGTAAAACCGTTACTATTGGGACTACCGGTTCTGCTCCCACCAACAGAAGCCGGAGAGTAGAGCAAATTGTCCGTTTTACCGATTGTGGAAAAATAGGCTATCGATCCACCAATATCGCCTACATGGCTCTTGTAATAATAATTCAGGTTCATTCTGAAGGTATTCAGAAAGTCAGAGGAGTTTGCCGTATTCCCGAGGGGAAAGCTTGCCTTCCACTCCTGGCTTTCATGAGTCCAGGTGGCGTGAGCCGTAATGATATGTTTTCCCGCTCCAGCCATATGTCCGCCATCCATTTGCATATGCTCTTGCATCTGTTCCGCGGCAATAGTTCCCATAAACTGATATTGAGCGTCAAAGGCGACGTCTGTAAAACGATCTGCCGGTCCACTACTCGTGCCGGAGGGGAAGATATCTGCCTGCATGCCGTACGTACCTACGGTAAAGAAGTGATTTTTCCACCGTTGTTCCAATGCCAGGCGCCAGTAAGGGGCTGCACCGTCCACGACCTGATCCGTAGCGGTGCCGGCACCCAATGGTTTGGTAATGCCGTTCCTGGCTGTGCGGTAGACGGTGCCTTCCAGATAAAGCAGATTGTTCCAGTAGGCATAGGCGCCGATGCCGCCTACCTGCTGGCCTAACGCCCCGTCGATGATCGTACCGGCGGCAGGAGTTGCGGCAACGCTTGAAGAGGCAGAGGGGAACCCCCATACAGGGGTCGTATTCCAGACGTCTTGTACTGTCGGACTATTATTGAGAGTAAGCCCATAAATCAGGTTTTTGCCCATCACAATGGTATTTCTTGAATAACGTATGTCGGTCAAGTCCAGAAAAAACTTGTCGCTGACACCATCGTAGGTGCCCTGCACAAAGGCACCCAACGAATCGTATATTCGGCCTCCGTAAAACAGGCTCACCTGCTGCGGGATATTTATTTTATCGGTTGCCCTGTTGGTGGAATCAAAAGGAGCAACTCCGGAAGTCAATCCCTTAGCGTCCGTAAAAGATGCCTGCACCATGCCCGCCAACGGCGGAGGAAACTCATATTGCGTGCCGCTCTTGCTCAATACATAGCCGCCAAGTTTGAAGATCCGCCCAAAGGGCGTCAATTCCGGGAATATGGTATGGCATTCATCACACGACATGCCGGTTTGCCGCGCAAAACTCGGGACAGCCTGGGCGCTATTAACCGGTAAAAATTGTAACAACCCGAGTACGATGAGAAAAAAGAACAGTTTTCCTGGTTTTTTCCCGCTCATTTTTTATCCCTCCCTTGGGTATCGTTCTGAGTTGTTTTTTTGAAGGTATGAGACATATACGTGATGATGTCTTTTATCTCATCGGGCGTCAGGTCAAATGCCGGCATCATCTCCTTGCCGTTTTTGATAGTGCCTTCGATTTTTATCTCAGCATTGCCCTGCCAAAACGTGGGATCGATGAAGTCAACAGGGTGTCCTAGAAGAGGTTCAGACGCCGGCCCTTTCCCGTCTCCCTTCATGCCATGGCAAAACTGGCATTTGTCCTTGTAAAGTGTTTCCCCCCTGTCATATTCGCTCCCCTCGGCACTCAGGGCCAATAATGAGGCTGCTCCGATACACAGGACAACCACGGCACATCCAAAAAAAGTCTTCATGGAATACCCTCCTTCTTGCACTGGGAAAACATCGCTCCATAAGTGTATCTGAGAAATATCTTTTCGCAATCGTGGCGCTGTTTGACATTCTTGTTGCGCCGGATGAGCGCGTCGGATCGGCCAACTGTCATCAGTCGCCCCCATTCCTGGCGGCGATCTTCGTCCAGCGTCCTTCGCCAATCATGCCGATTTGCATCTAGCCACCTCCAGGTTCTTGCTATCTATGTTGAATAGATTTTTCAGTCCAAGCGCACGCATCTGTTTGTCAAAGGGGATGTTCCTTCATGATGTTTTCATCTCTCTTTCCAGTGCTGCTATCTTGGCCAGGCGACGACGATGACGCTCCACACCGGTGAAACGGGCATCGATAAACGTTGTGGCCAGCTCCCACGCAAGTGCGGAGCCAACCACGAGGCTGCCAAGGCAGATGATGTTCATATCGTCGTCTTCCACCCCCTGATGGGCGGAAAAGTGGTCATGAATCAGGGCGGCACGCACCCCGGTAACCTTATTGGCGACTATGCATGCTCCAACGCCGCTGCTGCAAATTGCGATGCCCCGTTCCACCACATCCTCGGCCACGGCCTTTGCCAAGGGGATGACAAAATCAGGGTAGTCGTCAGCAGGATTCAGTTGCAGGGCACCGAACTCAATTACTTCATGACCAGCGGACGTGAGTGCCGCTGATATCCGTTCTTTCATAGCAAAGCCACCGTGGTCGGCAGCGATTCCGATACGCATCAGCTAACCTCCTTCTGGTTCTCCAGCAGTGCGGAGAGAACGAAGCGGTCCCGGTTGAACCAGCCGGGATTTACAGGGTTGTGGTTGAGAAAACGGCTCCAGAGGATATAGGCAATGGGTGCGGCGCCCATAGGCATTCCCGGATGACCGCTGTTGGCCTTCTGCACGGCGTCAATCGAGAGGAAGCGGATCGTGTTAATGCTGAGCTGATCAACGCTTGAGGGGGCAAAAGAGTAAGATGAGTCGAACTCCATATAAAATCTCCGGGTATATAATCTCCGGTGTTTTAAGTATGATTTAGCATAATGAACAGTATCGCATACTTTTTGAAAGTCAAACGCACCGCGCTGTTCGCTGTCAATGCTTTCTTGAGCACGCTTCGCTACCCTGTCTGCACGTGTAGCGGAACCGGGAACCGGTGCCATTTTGCCGGTTTTGAAGCGTAACCGCTCCCCCGAGACGGTCGGCAATGCTGCGCACAATGGCCAGTCCCAAGCCGCTGCCGGTTTCATCGGTGCCGACAACCCGGTAAAACGGCTCGAAGAGCCGCTCCTCCTCGCCGGCCGGGATCCCCGGGCCGGTATCGGTCACCTGAAAAATCACCTCTCCCGCCTCACGATACAGCTCCACATCCACCGTCCCTCCGGCCGGGGTATAGCGAACAGCATTATCAACGGCATTACGCACCAGGATGGCCAACGCATCGCCAGGAGCGGTTACGGCAACTTCGTCAAGACGTTCACACCCCAGGTCAATCCCTTTGGCGGCGGCTACCGGCATCATATCCTCAAGTACCTGCCGGACAACATGGTCCAGACGGAGCTCGGCAGCAGCAACAACGCCGGATTGCTGCCGTGCCAGAGAAAGCAGTTGATTCAGCAGGGCGCGGGTACGGGTTAGCCCATTTTTCAATTGGTGGAGACGTTCCGACCTTTCCTGAGGCGAAGCGCTTCGCTCCAGATTTTCCGCCTGCAGGGTCAGGGCCGTTATCGGCGAGCGCAGCTCATGGGCGGCATCGGCGATGAAGCGGCGCTGCTGTTCAAGCGCCTCGGCGAGACGGCGCATCAGGCCGTTGATGGAAGCGACAAAAGGGCGGATCTCCTCGGGCACATCGAATTCAGGAAGTTTTGTCAGATTGGTGTCGCCCCGCTGGTCCAGCAGATGGGAAAGTTCGGTGACCGGCGAGAGTGAGCGCCGGACGATCCAGGCGGTCAGCACAATCAGGAACGGCACCAGCAGCAGCACCGGGATCAGGGTGCGCAGACCGCTGTCCCGGGCGGTCTCGTTGCGGACTGCCGTCAACTGGCCGACCGCGATCCGTGTGCCGGACGGCAGGGTGCGGACAAACAGTCGCCAGATATCGCCCTGACCGCTGATGGTCTGGAATCCTTCCGGCAGGTTGGACGGAATCGCAGGGAGAGATGCAGACAAGCCCGGCCGCCCCGGCCGCGCCGGTGACCCCAGGGAGCGGATGATGATCCGCGCATCGGGGTCCCGCTCCTCCTCCGCCTTGGTTATTCCTCCCCACGGTTCCACCGCCTTGCCGGAGCGCCCGACCAGCAACGCCACCTGGTGGAGTTGATCGTCCTGTAATTCCTGGGCCTCCTGAAAGGCCAGAAAAAACGAGCAGACCCCGGCAGCGATGCCGCTGACGATCGTCACCACGGCAATCCACCCGGAAAGCTGGCGCCGCAGGGATTTATTATTCATCTGTTTCGATCCACCATCCATCCCATCCCCCGTACATTTCTGATCGTATCACTGCCCAGTTTCTTGCGCACGGCATGGATCAGGAACTCGACGGCGTTGCTCTCCACCTCCTCGTTCCAGCCATAGATGCGGGTTTCCAGCTCCTGACGCGACAAGATAGCGCCAGGGCGGGTCAACAGCGCCTGCAGCAGCGCAAACTCCCGGGCGGTCAGGCGGCAGACTAGCTCACCGCAGGAGGCTTCTTTGGTCACCGGATCAAGCTGCAGTATGCCGTTGGTCAGCAGCGACACGGCCTGCCCGCATTGGCGGCGCAGTACGGCCCGCATCCGGGCCAGCAACTCCCCCACCGCAAACGGTTTGACCAGATAGTCGTCCGCGCCCAGATCCAACCCCCTGATCCGTTCATCCAGGCCGTCGCGGGCCGTTACAATCAGCACCGCCGTTGTATCGCCGCGGCTGCGCATCCGCTCAAGCACGGTCAGACCATCCTGTTTGGGCAGTCCCAGATCGAGGATCACGAGCTCATACTCGCCGGTCTCGATTGCATCCGAGGCGCTTACACCGTCCCGCACCCAGTCCACCGCGTAGGCAGCGTCCTTCAGCGCCTGTTCCGCTGCCTCGCCGATCATCCGGTCATCTTCAACCAACAGTACCCGCATCGAGATCTCCTGCACTTCTCCACTATTATCGTTCAAATATACCATGTTCCCCCGGTGCGACAACCGCAGGGCCGTATCCGCTGCATTACATTACACCGACGCCCGCTCATCCGTCTTTTTTGAGAAACGCCCGAAGCGCAAAGCCAACGTCGGCAGCACCAGAAGGTTCAGGAGTGTCGACGTGATCAGTCCCCCCAGAATAACGACCGCCATCGGCCCTTCGATCTCGTTGCCGGGCGCCCCGCTGTACAGTGCCAGCGGCAGAAGGCCCAGGGCGGTGACCAGGGCGGTCATCAAAATCGGCACCAGCCGCTCGGATGCGCCGCGATTCGCCGTTTCCGGACCCCACAGCAGAGCTTCCCGATGTACCAGGTGCTCGTAATGGGAAATCAGCATGATCGAGTTGCGCAGGGTTATGCCGAACAGGGTGACGAAACCGATCAAGGAACCGAGCGTCAGATTGCCGCCCGTGATCAGCACGGTCACAACGCCGCCGACCAGGGCAAACGGCAGGTTCACCAGAACCAGCAGCAGCGCCCGCGTACTGCGCAAGGCCATGAACAGCAGCAGCACTATGCCGATTCCCGCCAGGGCGGCGTTGACCAGCAAATCATGCTGCGATTGCGCCCGCGCCTGCGCTTCGCCGGCGAACTCCGCGTACGTCCCTTTGGGGAAGGGTACTTCCTTGCTGACCCGAGTCTGCGCCTCTGCGACAAAATCGCTTATCGCCCGCCCCCGTACGCCGGAAGTCACGGTTTGCAGGCGCTGCCCGCCGCTATGCTGGATCTGGTAGCGACCGGTGGATTGATAGATATCGGCCAGTTGCCTGAGCGGAACCGTCGTCCCCTGCACACTGCGCACCGGCAGCATACCCACTTCCGCCGGGCTTTCGCGATCGGCGGGACTCAGGGATACGGCAACATCATAGACCCGGTTCCCTTCATACACCTGCGCGACGGTGACCCCCTGATAAGCGGCCTGGATCGCCTCCAGCAGGTCCACCGGCTCGAAACCGAAGCGGGTCAACTGATCCTGGCGCAGGCGGATGACCAGTTGCGGCGCGCCGGGCGGCGATTGCACGCTGACGCCGACGGCGCCCGGTATGCGGTTCAATACCCGGGAGATCTCTTGCGCCGTGGCATCAAGAACATCGAGATCGTTGCCGAAGACGGTGACGGTCACCGGCGCCGCAGTGCCGGAAATGGTCTCATCTATCCGCTCGGTGAGAAACGTGTTGGCGGAGGTGGTCACACCCGGAAAACGCGCCACTGTACGCTGGATGGCGGCCAGAGTACGCGCCTGCTCCCCCCCCGACATCGGTTTAAGATCGACCTCGAATTCGCTGGTATTGACCCCCGCCGGATCGACGACCTCGGTCGCCCGCCCGGCTCGCTGCGCGACAAGCCGCACGCCGGAAATCTTTTCCAGCGCCAGGGTGATCCCGCGGCCGACGCGCATCGTTTCTGTCAGCGAGGTACCGGGCGCCGCGGCCATATGGACGATATAATGCCCTTCCCGCATCTCCGGAATAAAGCTGCCGCCGAGAAAAGGAAGCGTCGCCAGCGCCGCGATACAGAGCAGTGCGATCACCGGAATAATCAGCCGCGAGCGGTGCTCGACGCGGGACAACAGCTTCACGTAGCGCGCTTTTAATCCCTGCACCAGCCGCGGCTCTCCGGCCTGCAGCGGCTTCTTCGTCAGCAGAACGCAGGCCAGTGCCGGCGTGACCGTCAGGGCAACGACCAGCGACGCCAGGATTGCCAGGATGTACGCGATACCGAGCGGCGCGAACAGTTTGCCGGAAACGCCGGACAGGGTCAGCACCGGCAGGAATACCAGGACGACGATAAAGGTCGCGTACACCACCGCGCTGCGCACCTCGATGGAGGCCTTCAGTACCACCCGTGCGGCAGACAACGGGTGTGCCAGGGCCTGATTCTCGCGCAGCCGCCGTAACATATTTTCCACATCGATGATGGCGTCATCCACCACCTCTCCGAGCGCGATGGCCAATCCGCCCAGCGTCATGGTATTCAGGCTGACGCCGAAATAGTGCAGGACAATCACCGCCGTCAGCAGCGACAGGGGAATGGCCGTAGCCGAAATAACGGCGGTTCTGACATTCAGCAGGAAGAGGAACAGCACGGCGATGACCAGCACCGCGCCCACAAGCAGCGCGGTGCGCAGATGGCCGATGGCCGCCGTGATGAAATTGGCGGGGCGGAATATATCCGGATGGAGAACAACCTGGTCGGCGGCCAATACCGGCTTCAACCCCGCCAGCGCCTGCTCCACGGATCGGGTGACCGACATCGTGTCCGCGCGGTACTGGCTTTCGATGATCAGCATCACGCCAGGCTTGTCCCCTATCGATGCCGCGCCTGTCGCAGGCGCCGGCGCAATGGCGACCCGGGCGATATCGCCCAGATGGATACCGATGCCGTTTTTATACCTCACCACGACGTTGGCCAACTGCCCGGCGGTCTGTATCTGCCCTTCGGTATTGATGACGATGCGCTGGTTGGCGTTTTCCAGAAAGCCCGCGCCGCGGACACCGGTCGAGCGGCGGGCGGCGCTCAGCACATCCTGCAGCGACAACCCGTACCGCACGAGTTTCTGCGGGTCGACCTGAATCTGAAATTGCGGCAGATCGCCGCCAAATACCACCACGTCGGCAACACCCGGCAGGCCGAGCAGTTGCGGGCGCACGGTCCATTCCGCGAGCGTGCGCAGCTCCATGGGAGATCGGACGTCGGAGGTCAATCCGATGATCATCGCCACGCCGGTCGATGAACTGAGCGGCAGCAGCGCAGGCGGCTTGACCCCGTGCGGCAGCTTGCCCGCAACGCTGCCGAGACGCTCGGATGCCAGCTGCCGGGCTCGATAGACGTCCATGCCGTCGCGAAAGGTCATGGTGACCACGGACAGGCCCTGCAGCGATTTGGAGCGGAGGGTTTGGAGCCCCAGCGTGCCGCCCATCACGTTCTCGATCGGCTGGGTGACCAGCACTTCGACCTGTTCGCTCGACAGGCCGGGCGCTTCGGCCTGGATGATCGCCAGGGGCGGGGCGAACTCGGGGAATACATCGAGCTTCGAATGAGAGAGGGTATAGATGCCGTAGCCCGCCAGCAGACAGGCCAGACTGATCACCACACCGCGCCAGCGGATGGCGCTACGAACGATGGAGGTCAGCATGGCATCACGCAATCGCCCTGTTTCATCTTCAATCACCGTCCGGATCTTGAGAACCCGCCGAACCGCCGCCCTGCGGCCGTAATTCCTCGGAAAGCAGCAGCTGCGCACCGCCGACAACGACACGCTCGCCCGCTTTAAATCCCTGCGCCACAAAAAAACCGCCGGGCATGGAGGCTTTTTGCGCCAGCGGATAGCGGCCGAAATGGTCGCTGCCCATCTGCAGATAGGCCCACGGTTGGCCGCCGTACCAGACAACCGCGCCGGCCGGTATACACGTCCCGCGCGTCGTGTGCCCGGCAGTCGGCAGGTAGGCAACAATGGTGGTGCCGGCAGCTATCGGCGCAGTGACGCGGTATATAAACGCGCTGCCCTGAATGGCAGGATCGCTTTGCGGCGAGGGCGAAACCAGATACGCCGGCAACCGCCGGTTATCGTTCGCGGTTATCTGAATCCGGGCGGGGACCGCGCTGCCGGCACCGGGCGGCACGGTAACGCGCACCACCACCTCCTTCCGGTCCAGGAGACGCGCACCTTCGCTTGAACGGGGATCGAGCGCCCAGCGTCCCAGCGTCGCGCCGAACTGCTGCCGCACAGCGGCCTGGATGCTTTGTGCGGCAAGAGCCGCGGCATCCGCCCGGGCCTGATCGGACAGATACGCCGCCCGGGCGGCCTGATACGTTTTCAGGGAAACGTTTTTATTGTCCTGATACAGGAGGCGACTGCGCTCGTACTCTTGCCGGGACGCAGCCACCATTGCCCGCGCCGTACCGGCATCGGCCTGCGCGGAAAAATAGCGCGCGCGCAGGTCAAGCAGCGGCTGCAAATCCAGCACCGAGCCGTAGGTGACTGTTTCCGGCTGATAATTCGCCGCAGCCAGGAGTTCGGTACGGATGCCGCTTTGCGCCTGGGTCGCGGCGTCAAGCGCCACTACGGTCACGCCGTTCAGAATCGCAACACGGTGCGCCGCCGCCGGAGCGGCCGTTTCCGCCCCCGGGTCCCGTTTGCCCTGAAGCAGCGCCCAGCCGGCGATGCCGGCCATAGCCAGCACCAGAATCACGATCGTGAAGCGTTTGATAACAGGCCGCGAATTCATCTTTGAGTCTCCTCTATTCGGGAACGGCGGGGAAGTCGGTCGCCGACAAGGGTCGCTGCATGGCGTCTTCCAGCAGGCCGATACTCCGCTGCAGCTGCAGCAGCGCATCCTGGCTGATCAAGGCCTGCGTGTAAAATTCGTGTTGCGCCAGGGTCAGCGTCAGCCGATCCGTCTCACCCGCTTCGAAGCTCGTGTGCACTTCCTGCAACTGCCGCTTTTGCGCCGCCAGCAGCGATTCGGCGATCAGCAGATTTTCCCGGGCAGCGCGATAATCTTGCACCGCCCGCGCGGTGGCATCAATGGCGCGCGCCTGCACCGCATTGATGCGAGCGGCCGCTTCCGTGCGACCCGCTTCGGCTTCGGCAATCGCCCCTTTATGCTGATTGAAAAGAGGCACAACGATGTTGGAAAGCAGCAGCACGAACTTCTCCGCTCCCGCATCAAAAACGTAGCCCGGCCCGATATGTATATCAGGATACTGCCGGGCGATTTCCAGTTGCAGCGCCGCCTGGCTCGCCGCGTATTCCGCCAGCGCCGCCGCGACATCGGCGCGGTTGAGAATCGCCTGGCGGCGGACATCAGCGGCCGGAATATCGGGATAGATCCGCTCGAAGGTTTCAAACCCTATGCGGATGTGTGCCAGCGCATCGACCGGCAGCCCGATCACCGCCGCCATTTGTGCGCGCTCATCCTGACTCTGCCGCTCTGCCTTCGCCAGATTGACGCGAGTACCGTCGAGTGCAATGTGCGCCTGGCTGGCTTCCGGCGCCGTGCACGCCTTCTTCGGCTTCATCAACGGAACCGCCCTCGGCTTCGCCAACTCCGCGCCC
>JABBNX010000125.1 GCA_019352135.1 Pseudomonadota bacterium | reverse complement strand
TTTCTGTTTTTATTAGGTTTTAAGTTCCCGCAAAGCGGTTTAGTTCAACTCGTTAATCACCGGTTAGAGCCGGGTTTATATATGTATAAATAAGCTTATAGCTGTATAAACAAGTTTCTATATCTATAAACACAGGAAGTTTATACTGATATAAACTATCGTGCTTTTTTGTCGATCATTAGGTTTATACATCTATAAGCTTTCGTCTTTTATGGCATTAGTAGTTGTTTCTACTGCTATAAGCTTTTCCAGCTTCGTACCGGCAATGCATCCATATGGTACAAGCCAAACCTGTTGCTCCTTATTCCATCGCCCACCGACAGCTCTTGCCTGATTTTGTAAGACTGTTTCATTTATGCCGATTTTGAGGGGAACCAGTGTGCCGTCCGGATATCTGGCAGGTGGTGGAGTCCATTCAGTTTCGCTAACGATGATCTCAACGGTTTTATACTGCTTGTGAGCTTTTGCATCATAGCGATAGCGGACACAGAGCAGGGCATCGCCGTACTGCTGCACTAATCTCTTTGTCCCCTTTTGGCCAGGCTTCAAAATTACCCGTGTTTTCATTAAAACTCCGGTATGTCTGGATAGTTATGGCAATTTATGTAGCATGGTTGCAGAAAATTAGAAACTGATTTATTAGTTTTACTATATTGACGCAGTTATATTTACGCGCTATGGATGCATCGGGTAATTTAACGGTTTGACCATCTTGCTATGAAGGGAGTTGATATAGATGATACCTGTCCCATACTCCGTTATGAATGATTATGTCGCTATTCTCAGGAGCCAGGAGATATCTCCGCATCACATTGAGCATTACAAAAAATGGTTGCGGTATTTTTATGATTTCTACGCCAAATATCTGGACACTGACGATAAGCCGCAGAAGGTAAGGCTGTTTCTTGAAAAGCTGCGGAGCAAAAATCAAACGCCAGTGCAGTGTCAGCAGGCTGCCCACGCAATTTCACTGTATTTTGAGATGCAGGGTATGGAGAGGCCGCCGGAAAAGACTGCCGATGCGCCAAACAGTGAGCCGTACCAAATAGCAGAACGGGAAACAGTACCTCAGGTGTTTGACAAGAAATTTGCTCCATCTGCACCGTTTACTTCTTTCAAACCGAGACAATCACAATATCTCGTGGCCGGTTATCAGGAAAAATCCTGTTCTCCGGAGTGGGATGAGCTCATTGATAAACTGGCCGATGAGATAAAAGTTCGCCACTATTCCCGCAAGACGTTGAAAACCTATGCTCACTGGTCTCGTCAGTTTCAGCGTTTCCTGAAAAACAAACCCCCGCAGGAACTTTCAACTGCTGACGTAAAGGAATATCTGACGTACCTGGCGGTCAAGTGCAAGGTTGCCGCAACGACCCAAAACCAGGCCTTCAATTCTCTCCTGTTTCTCTTTCGCCATGCCTTTGCTACCCATCTTCTACAGGCCAATTACGATATCCGTACAATCCAGACGCTACTTGGTCACTCAAGCCTGAAAACGACCATGATCTACACCCATTGCGTGCCGGTCAGGACAGTAAAGGAAGCAAAAAGCCCGCTGGATCTTGATTAGTGAATCTGCTGTCCGGTGGTCACAGATCCCCGGTCATCTTCTGCAGCAGGTATAACTTGACGTTAACCTTCCGTACGCACTCCACGACCTCTTTCAGCCGCACTTCATCAAGCCCGCACTCCTCCTCAACCCCTTGGAACCATGAATATCCTTTGGGAAGCGGTGTCAGGGACCCGTCCCGAAGCAGCATGACATCCACCAGATCGTTGACCCGACCTGTTGCCTCCCACGGATCACGATAATTGAACTGCCGGGCGACGACGTGCATTCCCATGCCGTTCGGAAACAGGGCCTTCACTTCAAATGAAAATTCGCGCGGGGCGCTGTAACTCTCGCTCCGTCCGGAGCGGACCATGACATCAGCGCCCGCCTCCTTCAGGATCTCCCCGACCGATTCGGCGGTCATTGCCGTATATGTTTCCACGTTATACCTCCATCCGTAGTTCGACACCCCACGGCACCGGTTTTTCACCCGCAGCGGTCAACACCCACAAAGTCGGAAATTCCATCTGTTCCGGGGCCGGTCCGACACCGTCGGTAAGATAGATAACCGCTGCAGGCAGGGGATGCATGGTTTTTGCGTAATCAAAGACCGGCCGCAGGTCGGTGAAGCCGCCGCCGTCATACCGTTCGACAACGCCGGGGGCCCCACTGAATGAGTTGACCTGCTGGATGCGGCTGTTGGCATAAAGTACCGTGACGGAGGCATCACGGCCTGCCGCGATCTGGAGCAGTTCCCGGGCAAAGGCTTCCCGAAGTTCGGCGCTGTTGGTTGAATCACTGACGTCAATCCCGACCAGCAGGTTGAGCCGCCGACGTTTCCTGATGCCGGGTGTGGTGTGTTCGAAGCGACGGTGCTCCCGCATCCATGAGCTTTTGTGGCCGGTCCGGCCGGCGGTGGCAATGAATTGCCGCAGGATCTGCCGCCAGGGGAGGGGGGAAGGGCAAAGCAGAGCATCAATTATGTGTCTGAGTTCCACCGGGGTTTCGCCATCACTCCCTCTCAGGCTGTCCCTGATAATGGCACGCATCGTCTCTTCAGCCAAAACCAGTGGCGTGCTGTCGGCATCGCTCCAGAGCGCGTGACTGTCAAGGGTTGTATCCGAGCTGGTGCCGCGCCCGTCGCCTGCCGCACCGCGTTCCGAGCGCTCGGCGTCGCCATAGCCGCTGCCGTCCAGGTTGCCGGTGTCGAACGGAGGAACAAGCTGGTCATAATACTCTTCTGCCGCCAGCCCGTCCTCTGCACCGTAGTACCCGGGAAGGAGCGCATCTTCCGGAAGGTCGTTGATACCCGGGTTGATCGCAAGATCGCAGGCGATATCCCAGTCATGCTGATTGCGTCCCTTGCGGCGCAGCGGGTGCAGGTGCAGCAGGTGCTTGACCAGGTGTTCAAGCAGCGCTCGTTGCTGTGCCGCTGCCAGGGTGTCGAAAGAGGCGGGATCAATGGCGAGGACGGGAATTCCATCCCGCACGGTTACTCCGGCAGCTTTTCCCTCCAGTGGGCGTTGCTCACGGCGCAGGTTAAGGATAAAATGCCCGTAGAACGGCCGTTCGCGCAGTAGCCGCACGACGGCGTTTTCAAGGGGACCGCTATTCATGCCTCACGGGAGATAGTCTGAATCGCGTCGAACACCACGCTGTCGTATTTGTCCTGGGCAATGCCCAATGCGACCTCAGGGATCTTGAGCAGTGACTTGACAAAGCCGAAGCGCTGGTCGCGCGGCAGAACGGCGATGTAGTCAACCAGATTCGCTTCCTGTTCAGGCTCCAGTGCAGGAGAAACCTGCAGCGTGGCGATCAGGTCATTGGCCGTGGCCGCCTGGACGTCGTCCCGTTGTCCTGTCGCCTGCCCGGCAACCCGGTTCCAGTCGTTCAGAATCTCTGCGGCAGTCAGCGGGCGTCCTTTGCTGTCGGCCAGCCAGCGCATGAAGGTGATAGCCGCTTCAGTGCCGATGATGCCGGCATAGACCTCCATTTCCAGATCGCCAGAGAATGTGCAATTTCTGCGCAGGATGCTGACCATCTCCCATCCCCGTTCGGTCGGTTCAACCAGCAGATCCATCGGTGCCCCCTGGCGCGCCAGCATTCCGGAATTGCCGGCCAGAAACTGTCGCACGTCTCCGGATAGTTCCCTCTGGACGGCGTAGCGTGCCCAACAGGTATAATCGGTCTCGACGAACAGCATGATCATCCGGTCGATCAAGGCCCGGTCGAGCGTGGCGACCTGGTAGGTGCCGTCAGGGGGATTAATGCTGACGATAACCTTGTGTCGCCGGGAGAGGTGATGGGTGTGCAGCGAACGGTTAAGTCCTTCGGCGGGTGGCTCAACAAACTGAAAAATTGCTTGAAGTGTATCTTCCTGCTGGGCCCGGTTCAGCTCGTCACAGTGAACCACCGTCGGAGGAGCATCATCACCAGGCCACCAGGACGGCCGTGACCAGTGCATGACATCGCCGTCGCGAAAGGGAATTCCGACTAGGTCGCCCACCTCCATCTGCCCGAGGCGCAATGACACATAGTTCCGCTCAATCTCGCGGCAGGCCTGAATGATTCCGGCACTCTTCCCCACGCCGCGATGACCGACCACACAGGGGGTCAGGTCGGTTTTGGTGATGATTTCCTTGATGACTGTTTTCATCTGTTCGATGTTCATGAAACTGCTCCGGTAAACTTGAATAATAGTTTGATAAGGAGCTTAGGCATCTTGCCTGAGTTTCAAGCGGCCTCATCGCTTGAACAGTTTTTGCTTTTTAAACTGTTCAAGTTTACACCCGCCCGAAACGCAGGAATGATGGTTATGTCCTACTGAATGCACTGCTAAATTGCCATTTTCCCGCTAACTGACAAAGGCCAGCCTTCACGGGATTATTCTCAATATACTCGACTGCTGTGTTAAATCCTTGTTCATCACGGATAGCCCGATCAAAATATTCTCGCTGCCAGAACTCACCGACTCTGCCCAGAATCTTGTTCGCTTCACGTGCGGAAAACGATTTCCAGCTATGGAGTATCTTCGCAACCGTCCACTCTTCCATCGGCGTGAAGAGGGCATGGACATGATTGGGCATGATTACCCAAGCATGGAGAGAATATCTCTGGCCATCGAAAAAAAGTAGCGAGTTCTGAACAATTTCAGCGACTGCCGTATTTTTTAACCACACCGCTCCTTCTCCCTTATCGAGCAATTGATTGAAAATTCGTATCCGCTCCCTGCTTGCAGCAACTTTGTCCGGTAAAAGAATATGCCTCGTCATCTCCGCAATTTTTTCCTGGGGCAGAGAGTCATGAAGCCTGAACGTGACCCCTTGGGGTATAGATCCACCTTCAAAATGCGGCAGATTGCGGCGATGCCAGTATGGTGTGAATGGTGTAGCCATATTTGTAAGGGAGCTTAGCCCTCCTGCCTGAATAATCGGGGTTTAGGCTTCCAACCTGAGTTTCAAGCGGGTTTACCGCTTGAACAGCTTTTAAAGTCAAAATGGTTGTTTGGAATACAACATCCGAAACGCAGGCAGGATGCCTACGCTCCGAAACACGATCCATACTATTCTGAGTAGGTACAATAAATTTAGAACCGGCTGAATAACGCATGGATATCGGCGCTGAATAAAATCAGCTCTTCCTTGGTGAATAACCCTCGGTTATTGATTGTCATAATCTGCATCAACGCAGATGACCGTCGCGGATTATTGAAGAGCAATTCAATCTCTCGGTCATGCCTTTGTATGGCTTGGTAGATTGCGAGATAACGTTCATGCTCGCTCTTTTCATTTTCTGAACCGATATTGCCTATCTCCTTGAGAACTTGCTGGCAGTATCGATTTAGCAGAATCGGGTGTAATTGCCGGTAAACTTTCCAATCGGCTTCGCTTATTGAGCGCATAATACCTCAAAATTAGACTTGGCAAAGTTTGTGCGTCAATTCGAGAAATGTAGGTTCCTGGGATCTTCAGCCCTTTGGTTCCCAGGTAAAACCAATATCATACAGTCGTTTGATTTTTTCCTCAGGAAGCAGTCCCTTTCTCGTTCGCTGCCTCTGTTTACTTACCCATCGGCCCAGTGGTGAGAAACTTTGTGGCACAATGCAATGATTGTTTGCTACTTTATAAGAGCACAATTCTGCATAGTTAGCTTCCCATGCTGCATCATATGGGTTCCATTCAAAACCTATTTCTTCAAGTCGCTGTATCTGGTCTGCCTTCAACCTAGACAGCTTGCCTTCGTTTCATGTTCGAACTCTGTTTTTAACTTCAAAGACTGTTCAAGCGATACACCCGCTTGAAACTCAGGCTGGAAGCCTAAGCTCCAGTAAAATTCGAGTAAATACCGTTACACTACAGATCTGAATATCTGAGCGGATCGCTCAGCCCCGCTTCGGCAAAGCCCTTGAGGCGTAACCGGCACGAATCGCACTGTCCGCAGGAAAGACCTTCCGGGTTCGGATCGTAACAAGAATGCGTCAGGGAGTAATCCACCCCCAGCTCCATACCGCGCCGGATGATGTCCGCCTTGCTCATGCTGATCAGCGGTGCATGAATTTTAAATTTCGAGGTGCCCTCGACTCCGGCCTTGGTCGCTAGATTGGCCATCTTTTCGTACGCCTGGATATATTCCGGCCGACAGTCGGGATAGCCGGAGTAATCAAGGGCGTTGACGCCGATATAGATGTCCGCTGCACCCAGTACTTCGGCCCATCCCAGGGCAAACGAGAGGAAAATGGTATTGCGGGCCGGCACATAGGTGACCGGAATTTCGTTTCCGACACCATCTTTGGGCACATCGATGTCAGCTGTCAGCGCGCTCCCTCCCATCAGGCGCAGGTCGAAATCGACAACCAGATGTTCTGCCGCGCCGATTTTTTTGGCGTTCTGCCGGGCGACCGATAGTTCGAAGCTGTGCCGCTGCCCGTACGAAAAACTGATTGCAAAAGGGGCGAAACCGTCAGCTCTGGCTATTGCCATACAGGTGGTGGAATCGAGTCCGCTGCTATACAAAACTACCGCTTTACGTTGCATGATAGGGATCTCCAAGTACACTTTATGACTTTATAGTTTGCAATTTTACCCGTATTGAGTACAATAAGTCTACTTTCTCATGGATCTTCGCCGGAAAAAAGTAAAAACATCACATACGATGAGGTCTGCCGGATCGCAGACCTTTTTCATTTGAGGCACAATGCGCTTAAAAGAGGAACAAATCCGAGGGCTGGCAGAAAAGATTTACAATGATCTGTCGGCAGACCTGCTGATAACGTCGCGCGGAGAGCGCGGGGCGGTCATTGACGGGATTGTCCGCACCATTGCGAAAAACTTTGCCGTTGAGCAGAAGCTGGAGCAGGATGCGGAGAAGCTGCTGGATGAAACCATGGCGGCAATGGGCAGCGGTGCCGATGCAATAGATCGCCGCCGGATGCTGAAAATGGTTAAGGAAAAGCTGGCCAAGGAACGTAAGATAGTCCTGTGAGGTAGTATCATGTCATTATCAGAAGATCGCATTTCAACGATGGCCCATGAAATAATGACATGTATCTGGCGGGACGACCTGGCCGACATATCTGATGAAAGTCGAGCACTGAGCCAGGTCAAGCAGTCTCTGGAAGCTTTTTTTGGATCTGTGGAGGAGATCGAAGCAGCGGTCAGGGCGAAGCTTCGCAACAAAGCTCCCGGCAGTCGGGATTACGATGTTCTCTACCAGAAGTTTTACCACGACGAAATGGCGCGGAGAAATCTGTAAAAATCCGGCAGGTGCGGGTGCAACGCGACCGGTCCCGTATTTTTCTTTAGCAATGATGTCGAAATCGCCAGCTCGTTATTATACTCACTCTTCCCGGCCATGAGCAGCAGCTCACGGCCTTTTTCACGAAAGGCAGATATTATGTTGTATCGTTTCAGGTTGATTTTGCCGGCATGTGCAGGACTGCTGTTTTTAATCGGCACCACTCGCTCCGTACACGCGGATGACTATGTGAATCGTGCTGCCGTACACTACCGTGATAAGGATTTTGCCGGCGCTTATGCATTGGCCGGGAAATCATCCGATCAAACGCATCGCTCCTATATCCTTGGAATGGCGGCATTTCGTTTGGAAAAATTCGATGAAGCGGCGGTGCTACTGGCCGATGCAGAACAGAAGTTGCCGCTGATAGCTGAGTATGCCGCATTGTTTCAGGCAGAAGCGCTCCTGAAATTGAAGAGATATCCTGCCGCATCTGCCAAAGCGGCGTCGATTAATTCGTCTGTTGCGTCTGCCAGAGTGGTGCGCCGTTCGGAAAAACTGTATGCCGACATTCTGTATGAGGCTGGCGACTACAAGGGAGCGCTTAAGGCCTTTCAATCATTCATGGAGAAATACCCTTCAGGCGGCGACGCTGTCGATGCCAGCTTTTCGTCAGCGAAGTGTCGCGAAGCGTTGGCGGATACCGGCGGGGCACTGGTGATCTATCGAAGCATCTGGCTCAATAATCCGGCCTCGCCTCTTGCCGCCAGAGCACAAGAACGGCTTAAACAGCTTGAACGCCCCGATCTTGCCATCCCCCCGTTTACGGCTGCAGAACTTTTGAAGCGTGCTTCTATCCTCTATGCCCAGCGCAAGTACAGTGCCTCCTTGAATACGCTGGAAATGATCCCGGCGGAATCCTCTCCTCAGGATATTACAAGCCGGATTGATCTGCGGACCGGTATGGTGCTCTATCGTCTGAGGAGGTACAAACAGGCTGAAAATCTGTTCCGCAAGGCAGCTGCCAGCCTCCAGCCCGGAGTGCATTCCGAAGCCCGTTTCTGGCTGGCCAAGTCACTTGAACGGCAGGATCTGAAAGCGCAGGCTCTTGTACTGTATATGGAACTGGGTGGCGAAGGTAAAAAGCAGGAATTTGCCGCTGCTGCCATGAATGAAGCGGCCGGAATGAAGCGTGGGCTTGGACAGTATGCTGAAGCGGCACTTTTGTCCGAGCAGGCCGCCACGCTTGCGCCCGACGCAAAAGTCATGGCTAAATCGATCTGGAATTCGGGATGGAGCCGTTACCTGGCGGGTGAATATCCTGCCGCAGCCGATGATTTCAAGAGGCTGCTTGCTGATACCGCCCAGCGCGAGAAAATACTGTACTGGTTGGGGAGGACGTTTGAGAAGAGTGGCGACGCTACCGCCACCACGTACTATAATTACCTGCTCAGCGAGTTCCCCTCCGGTTTCTATGCCACCTGGTATCGTGAGCGGAAGGGAATAAAAGACACCCGTGAATCATTCGGCAATCACGACGTACTGGCAGGACTCCCGCTCGTATCCGGATTTGACAAAGCGCGCCTGCTTGCCTCACTCGGAATGCTTGAAGAGGCCCGATCAGAGATGGCAGTGGCCCGTAAAAAATATGGTGAGAAGAAGGGGCAATTTCCTGTCCTTGCCAGGGTCTATCTCGAAATGCGTGATTTTGGCTCGGCAATCTACCTGTTTACACAAAACGGCCCCGTGGCGTGGAAAAAAGAGACCTTACCGCTCTGGGCGGCAGGCTATCCGCGCGCTTATACTGATCTCGTCAGCCAGAATGCGGTCCTTAACGGGTTGTCAGAAGGGCTGGTGTATGCGATGATCCGCGCCGAAAGTGGTTTTGCCCCTGCTATCAAGTCGGGCGCCGGAGCAATCGGGTTAATGCAGATGATGCCTGCCACGGCTAAAATGACTGCCAATGAAAAAGGGGCGTTTAATCCGCTTCGTCTGACCGTGCCGGAGTATAATATCCGCTTGGGCACCAGGCATCTGAGCCATTTGATGAAAGAGCAAAATAATGATCCGGTCGACATGGCTGCGGCTTATAACGCCGGATCAGGTGCGCTTGGCCGATGGAAAAACAATTTTAAGGGGCTGGCGAAGGATGAATTCATCGAGAGCATCCCTTATAAGGAAACCCGCGAATATGTAAAAAAAGTGTATGCTTCGGCGGCTACGTATCGTCAGCTGTATGGATTGAAATAGTTTTCGGCCAACGACCGGTCGCTCATTTTAACACCCGAAAGGCTTACCAGGATGGCAGAACAAACCCCGATGATGCGACAATATCTGGAGATCAAGTCGGGCTATCCCGATGCAATCCTCTTCTTCCGCATGGGGGACTTTTACGAAATGTTTCTGGATGATGCCCTGCTGGCTTCCCGTGTGCTGGATATCGCCCTGACCTCTCGCAACAAGGGAAGTGGCGACGAGATCCCTTTTTGCGGCGTCCCGTTTCATTCTGCAGCTCCCTATGTCGCCAGGCTGATTGAAACCGGCCATAAGGTGGCCATTTGTGAACAGGTAGAAGACCCGAAACAGGCGAAGGGAATTGTCCGGCGTGAGGTTGTCAGGGTCGTTACTCCCGGCCTTCTGATCGAGTCCGAAAGCCTTGTCCCGGACGAAAATAATTACCTGCTGGCACTTTGCGAAGCGTCAGGCGGCAGCTGGGGGTGCGCCTGGCTGGATGTTTCCACCGGCGAGTTCCGTGCAACGGAATTGGCCGGAGCCGCTGCCGCACTGGCGGAAGCAGTTGGAGTCAATCCCCGTGAAATTCTGCTCTCCGATGCCCTTGATCGTGAAGCGCTGCCGGCTGATCTGCGCTCATTTTTAAGTGAGCGGATTGTTTCCCGGGCTCCGGGCTGGATCTATGATCGTGACTATGCAACCACGCTGCTCTGCGGTCATTTCGGTGCCGCTAGATCGGAA
>JABBNX010000124.1 GCA_019352135.1 Pseudomonadota bacterium | reverse complement strand
CCTAACATAATGGATTCACAGTACTGTATCGGTATGGGTCAGTCAGACTTTAATATATTGGTGTTAATACACAAAAATAACTACTCGGTATCATGGAATATTATAAGCAATCGCCCTGCATAACCATGGCGATTTCTTGACATTCCTGCTTCATATCTGTAGTCTAGTACAGTTTTACGAATAAGAAACGGAGACCACATCTCATGGAATATAAAGACACCCTCAACCTGCCACAAACCGATTTCCCGATGAAGGCCAACCTGAATCAACGGGAGCCGGAAATGCTTGCGAAATGGGAGCAGAGCGGGCTCTACGCCAAGTTGGAAGCGTCCGGCACAGACAAACCTCTGTACATCCTGCATGACGGCCCCCCGTACGCCAACGGGCATATCCATATCGGTCATGCTCTCAATAAAACCCTCAAAGATATCCTGCTTAAAGTCAAGCGCATGGAAGGTTTTCGCGCCCCTTACGTTCCGGGATGGGATTGCCACGGCCTGCCGATTGAATTACAGGTGGAAAAAAACCTGGGCTCGCGAAAAAACCAGATCAGCAAACTGGAAATGCGTCGGGAGTGCCGGACATATGCCGCCAAATTCGTCGATATCCAGAAAGAGGAATTCAAACGTCTTGGCATTCTTGGTGACTGGGAAAATCCCTATCTGACGATGAACTATGAATACGAAGGGCTGACCGCCGCTGAACTGGCCCGCTTTGCCCACAATGGTGGACTCTACCGCGGCCGCAAGCCGGTGCACTGGTGCTCCTCATGCGTTACGGCTCTGGCCGAGGCCGAGGTCGAGTATGCCGATCACACCTCACCCTCCATCTTCGTCCGTTTTGCCCTGCGAGATGATCTGGGCGCTGACATCCCGGCTCTGGCCGGCAAACAGGCGTACATCGTCATCTGGACGACCACCCCCTGGACGATCCCGGCCAACCTTGCCGTAGCACTCCACCCGGAGTTCGATTACGTGGCGCTGGAAACCGAGAAGGGTGTTCTGATCGTCGCGGAAGGGCTCAAAGATTCTTTCCTGACAACTGTCGGCCTGACCGGGGTCGTCATAGCAACATTCAAGGCGGGTGTACTGGAGCGAAAACTGTGCAAGCACCCCTTTTATGATCGCGATTCGATCGTGCTGCTGGGTGAGCACGTAACGCTCGAAGCCGGTACCGGCTGTGTTCATACCGCCCCGGGTCACGGCCAGGAGGATTACGAGCTGGCACTGAAAGAAGGGCTCCAGATTTACAATCCGGTCGACAACCACGGAAAATATCTGGCGGATGTCGAGTTTTTCGGCGGCCAGCAGGTTTTTCCCGCCAATCAGAGTGTGATCGACAAGCTGATCGAGGTTGAGGCGCTGCTCCATACCGCCCCAATCAAACATTCCTACCCGCATTGCTGGCGCTGTAAGAAACCGATCATCTTCCGTGCCACCGAGCAGTGGTTCATCAGCATGAAGGCCAACGATCTGCGTGACAATGCATTGAAAGCGATTGATCAGGTAGAATGGATTCCCAAATGGGGACGAGAGAGGATCTATGGCATGATCGAAAATCGTCCCGATTGGTGCGTTTCCCGCCAACGCTCATGGGGAGTACCGATCACCGCGTTTTCCTGTACCGCCTGCGGCGAGTACATCGCCGACGGCACAATCATGGACCACGTAGCGGAAATTTTTAAAAAGGAGAGTTCCGATGTCTGGTTCGACTGGAGCGCTGAAAAGCTGCTTCCCGCCGGAACGGTCTGCCCGAAATGCGGTTCGGCAGCACTGGAGAAGGAAAATGACATCCTGGACGTATGGTTCGATTCGGGAGTCTCCCATGCAGCCGTACTGGAACCGAACCCCAACCTCCGTTCACCGGCCGATATGTATCTGGAGGGGAGCGACCAGCATCGCGGCTGGTTCCATTCATCCCTGCTGGAGAGCGTCGGCACCCGGGGGGTTGCACCCTATAAAAACGTACTGACCCATGGTTTCGTGCTTGACGGTCAGGGACGCAAAATGAGCAAATCGGTAGGCAATGTTATGGCTCCCGAAGATGTCATCAAGAAGTTCGGCGCCGATGTCCTCCGCCTCTGGGTCGCCGCAATGGATTATCAGGACGATACCCGCATATCACAGGAGATCCTGACAAGGGTAGCGGAAGCGTATCGCCGCATCCGGAACACCTGCCGTTACATTCTCGGCAACATCAGCGGCTTTGACCCGGAGTCACAATCGGTACCGTTCTCGGATATGCCGGAAATCGACCGTTGGGCCCTGCATCAGCTTGAACTACTGAAAGAGCGGGTACTGACCGCCTACCAGGACATGGAATTCCATGTCATCTATCAGGAAGTCAACGGTTTCTGCACGACAGAGATGAGCTCGTTTTACCTCGACATCCTTAAAGACCGCATGTACACCAGCAAAGAAAACTCCCTGGAGCGACTGAGCGCCCAGACGGTCATGTTTCGGATCCTCGACACCCTGGTGCGACTTCTTGCCCCGGTACTCTCGTTCACCTCTGATGAGGTCTGGCAGTACATGCCGGGACAGCGTGAGGAAAGCGTACATCTGGCAGAGTTTCCCGCGCGTAATCCTGAGTGGAAAGATGATGCCCTGGCAGCACGCTGGGAACGCATCATTAAAGTGCGTTCGGACGTTTCAAAAGCCCTGGAACTGGCCCGGGTCGCCAAGACCATCGGGCATTCTCTGGACGCTGCCGTAACAATTGCCGCACCACCAGAGTTGTTCGCATTCCTTCAGGAGTACGCAGCCGAATTGAACAGTATTTTTATCGTATCGAAAGCAACACTGGCACCGGATCTGGAGGGAGAATACTGGATGTCGGAAAACCTTGAAGGGCTGAAAGTCCAGGTTACTGCAGCCCCCGGTGAGAAATGTGAGCGGTGCTGGTATTACAGCGAAGAACTGGGCACCGATGCCGGACACCCCACCATCTGCCCCAAATGCACCGTTGCCGTCTCGTAAACAACCACAGTTTTCAACTGAGAAACTATCACACCCCCGTGAATGCAGTCATACGCTGTATTCACGGGAGGCACGGACATAATCCATGAAACCTCGATATACCCTGTTTATAGCTATTTCCATTGTAGGCATACTAATTGACCAGATCACCAAGACAGTCATTGATCGCACCATGCAGCAATTTGAATCGATCCCGATCATTGTAAACTTCTTCAACCTTACCTACGTCAGGAACAAGGGAGCCGCTTTCAGCTTCCTCTCCAACGCATCGTGGCGGCTGCCGTTTTTTATCACCATTTCATTCATTGCCGCGCTTGTTATTCTGATCGCCTTTCACCGATTGCGTGATGACCAAAGGTTGGCGCATGTTTCACTGGCCATGATTTTTTCCGGCGCAGTCGGCAACCTTATCGACCGGATACGGCTCGGAGAAGTGATTGATTTTCTCGACGTTCACTGGTACCTGCACCACTGGCCGGCCTTCAACGTCGCCGATTCTCTGATCTGCGTCGGGGTTTTTCTGCTGGCGGTAGATATGATTCTTGAGGAAAAACGGTTGAAAAAAGTTTAAACCTAAGACTTCTATTAAACACGGAGGCACAGAGGGCACGGAGAAAAATCAACTACCCACTGTAAAGGTGATGCTGTTTTTCTTAAAAAAATCAAGGATTCCTCTGTGTCCCCAGTGCCTCTGTGTTTAACTGCTTTTCTTTGATTATATTTTTGCTTCTACATTAATCGTCAGCTTGGGGATTTCCCGTGTAACGCACACCACCAATAAAAACTTCCTGCAGAATGCCCTCCCGCATAACCCGCTCCAACAGTCTCTCCTCACCACCGTCGCAATTACCGACAACCTGAAAATCCGCCCGTCTGCCAGGCTCCAGAAAGCCGCAGGTTGCCGAAATACCGAGAGCTGCAGCCCCGCCGGTGGTAACCATGCGAAACACATCCTGTTCAGAAAGGTCGTTCGGAAAAACCTCCAGAGCGAAGCGTAGTTCATCCCACAATGAGAGGGAATTGTTACTGGCAAGCGAATCAGTCCCAAGCGCCAGGGGAATCCCGAACTTTTTGAACAGAGCGACCGGGGCACGGCCGACATCCAGCAGCTCATTGCTGCGGGGGCAGAGTGCGATGTGGGCGCCGCGCGACTTGATGATGCGGGCGTCGGCAACGGAAACGTGGACACAATGAACCGCCAGCGTCGTCGGCGTCAGCAGGCCGTAGCGATCAAGCAGTTCGGTGGAACTGCATCGAGCCGGATGCCCCAGGAAGCGTTCCCAGCCGACAAACGGGTAGAACTCGGAAGCAAGATCACCGGTCTCGTCAAAGATAAAGTTCGCCTCAGAACGGGATTCGGAAAGATGGATGGTGAGCGGCAGGGCGTTTGATGCGGCGACATCCCGTATTGTTGCCAGTTGTTCGTGTGCGATCGTATAGGGAGAATGGGGAGATAAGCCCGGCAGCAGTGTGTCTGTTTCACTGTGATGTGCCGCTGCTGCTGTCGCGGCAGCAAGTTTACCCGTAAAATGGCCGGTTTCCTGCCCCAGCAGCTCAAAGTAAAGCCGACCGGCAAGTGGAGATTTATAGTAAAGTTCAGCCATTGCCGGATTGGTAACGACCTCGCCAATAGCAGTCGTCCCCGATTCCAGACACATCCGCACCCCCTCTCGAATCGAAGGGGGGTAATCCTCCACCGTCAAACCACGCGCAATTTTGATCAGCTGGATTATCCAGTCGGTGAAGCGGCGCGGATTGTAATCGACTGAAGAACCGAGTCGCCAGGAAGGAAAGTGAGTTAATTCGAGATGGGTATGGGCGTTTACAAACCCGGGGAGCAGAACGCAGCCCGGGAAATCAAGCACCGGTGCCGAATGAGCACGGCGAAGCATGTTCAGAGGTCCTGTGGCCACGATCATGCCGTGACGAACAAGCAATGCCCCGCCAGCGACAGGCGGGGCATTGGGATTAATCAACCAGGAAGCAGAATAGATGATTTCTTCAGACATGAATCACCTCGATTCAACGAATGCTCTAAACCGGAAATTTTCTATTTCACATCCCGACAAGAATCCATGATCATGTACGCGCCGTGCGTACGGGAAGAGTTTTTGCCGAACCGGCTTTTTTCTGCTGTTTTCCGGCAGCAGGGGCAGAAGGCGGATACTTTTCCAAAGCAAGTTTAAGGGCATCTTCAACTTCTGAGACTGCAACAATTTTGACCTTTTTCAGGATTTCCGGCGGTATGTCTTCCAGGTCCTTTTTGTTCTGCTCAGGAATGATTACCAATCGCATACGGGACCTGACCGCGGCCAGTATTTTTTCCTTTAAACCACCGATCGGAAGCACTTTGCCGCGCAGCGTCACCTCGCCGGTCATGGCAACATCTTTTTTAACCGGGATGTGACACAGTATGGATACCAAAGCCACTGTCATGGCAACACCGGCCGAAGGGCCGTCCTTGGGTATGGCGCCGGCCGGAACGTGCACATGAATTTCATGCTCATCAAAGATTTTCGGCGCGAGATGCATCGCCTCGGCATGAGCACGAACATACGAGTGTGCAGCCTGTACTGACTCCTTCATCACGTCACCTAACTGGCCGGTCAGTGTCAAGGCGGTTTTACCTGCCATCAAACTGGCTTCGATATGAAGGATCTCGCCTCCGACCGGGGTCCAGGCCAGGCCGTTGACAACCCCTACCTCATTTTTATCCAGATCTTCCTCTCGTAAATATTTTGGCGCTCCCAGATAGCTGTGAATACCCTTGGCCGTCACCTTGACGATGCGGGGGTTCCCTTCCGCCACTTTCCGGGCCACCTTGCGGCAGATTTTGCCGATTTCCCGTTCCAGATTACGCAAACCGGCTTCACGGGTGTATTTGGAGATAATCTCCATTATTGACTCATCATCGAAGCTGATATGCTTGGCTTTTAGTCCGTTGTCCTTGATCTGGCGCGGGACCAGATAGCGCTTGGCGATCTCCAGTTTTTCCTCTTCGGTGTACCCGGACAGGTTGATAACCTCCATCCGGTCGCGCAGGGCCGAAGGGATCGGATCCATCTGGTTGGCGGTCGCCACAAACATCACGTTTGAAAGATCAAACGGCTGGTTGATGTAATGATCGGAGAATGAGTGGTTCTGCTCCGGATCAAGCACCTCAAGGAGCGCCGACGATGGATCACCCTTGTAGTCGTAGCCGAGCTTGTCCAACTCGTCCAGCATGAAGACCGGATTGTTGGCGCCGGCCTGTTTCAATCCCTGCAGAATGCGCCCCGGCAGCGCGCCGATATAGGTGCGGCGATGGCCCCGGATTTCGGCTTCATCACGCACCCCTCCCAGTGAAATACGGACGAATTTACGGTTCATGGCGCGGGCTATGGACTTGCCCAACGAGGTTTTACCCACACCGGGGGGACCGACAAAGCAGAGAATCGGCCCTTTCATCTTTTTCTTCAGTTTGCGCACCGCCAAAAACTCCAGAATGCGTTCCTTGATCTTGTCCAGATAGAAGTGATCATTATCCAGAATCGTCTTCGCCCGGGCAATATCCAGGCTGTCGCGGGTGGACTTGCTCCAGGGAAGCTCCACCATCCAGTCAAGATAGGTTCTGACAATGCTGGCTTCGCCGCCATCCGGATGCATATTTTCGAGGCGACCCAACTGTTTGAGCGCCTCCTTCTGCACCGGCTCAGGCATTTTAGCCGTTTCGATCGCCTTTCTGATTTCAGCCAGTTCCTCTTTACCTTCGTTGTCACCCAGTTCGCTCTGGATAGCCTTCATCTGTTCGCGCAGGTAATATTCCTTGTGGTTTTTACCCATTTCTTCACGTGCGGCGTTCTGAATTTTGGCCTGTACGCTCAGCAGCTCAACTTCGCGATTCAGAAACTCATTAACCTTGGTCAAACGAACGATCGGATCGTTTATTTCCAGCAGCGTCTGGGCATCGGCAACTTTCAAACCGAGATTGCTTGAAACCAGATCAGACATGCTACCCGGATCCTGGATATTCTCCAGAATAACCATCACTTCGGGCGAAACCTGCTTGCCAAGTTCAATAACCTTGGTCAACTGTTCGCGCACGGTGCGGATCAGCGCCTCAGTTTCAAGAGTAATGTCCACCACCGTTATATCATTCTGCCGCTCGACCCGGACCGTATAGAATGGCTTATCAGTGACATATTCCGTGATGCGGGCCTTAGCCAGACCTTGAACAAGGATCTTGACACGGCCATCCGGCAATTTAAGCATCCGCATGATCATGGCAACCGTGCCGACCTCATATATTTTATCGGCAGGAGGATCCTCGTCACCAACATCGTGCTGAGTCGCCAGCAGGATCATCCGGTCACCCGCCAGAGCACTGTCTACAGCTTTCACCGACATTTCCCGACCGACAAAAAGCGGTATGATCATAAACGGGTATACCACGACGTCCCGGATCGGCAACAGCGGCAGCACCTCTGGAATTTTCAGTTCTTCCGAGCTCTGCTCGGCATCGTTCTCTATCTCTATCAATCTAAATCTCCTTTATCGGCACGGACCACTCACATATTTTTGGACATATTACCCGCAATACCCCCCGGCGGTATTCGGCCCTGATCGCACCGGGGTTGACGTTACCGGGTATATGCACCGCATGATGAAAGCGCCCATGGCTCCGTTCCACACATATAAATTTGCCTTCGTTCTGTTCCCGGGGCTTGCACGCTTCGAGGGTCAGCGTCAAGCCGCTGATCTTCAAGGAAATTGCGTCCAGAGTAAAGCCGGGCAAGTCAAACTCAATAATGACGTCCTGCCCTGTTTCATACATATCCATCTTCGGGCGGGTTTCATTGTCCTCAAAAGAATCCCGCAGCTCAAGTGCATGCAATAGACTGCGCATCTCGCCGACATGCCGATCGAATATTTCTTGCGTAAACGGTTTCCTGCCTGAAAAACGTGGCATAATTTCACCTGAAGATGAGTTTAAATATCTTCCGTTCTGCAAGCAGAAGATACTGTGGTTAACGCTCTATCCCTGTTCATTCGAGTGAGGGTAATACAACCAACGTGGCGTAATTAATCCAAAAGTAATCATTACCTCCGGCAATGTCAAGGCAGTCATTCTACCTGATAGTGTATTTTCAGGTGGGTTTTGCAGTTTCTGATCCAGTATCAAATTAGAATTTGACTTTGGTCATACTATGCAATAAATAGAATAGTTTATTCGATTGCGACTAACCGGAATATGGGGAACAGGTCATGGAAAAATGGTCCATCAGTGAATCTGCCAAGATTTACAATATCGACAACTGGGGTGCTGATCTCTTCTCTATCAATAAAAAGGGGAATATTTGCGTCCACCCTTCATCAAATTCGAAGCAGTCCATCGACTTGCGCGACCTTGTAAACGATCTGATCAAGCGTAAAATAAACCCCCCCATTCTGCTCCGTTTTATGGACGTATTGCAGGGGCGAATCGCGTCGATCAACCGGGTCTTTAAAAACGCCATTCAGGAAAATGATTACCCCGCCAAATACCAGACCTTCTACCCGATCAAGGTTAACCAGCAGCGCCAAGTGGTAGAAGCTATCGCCGGCTATGGAAAACGCTACAACATCGGCCTCGAAGTCGGCTCGAAACCTGAGCTGGTAGCGGGGATCTCAATTTCCAGCGGCAACAACCTGCCGATTATCTGCAATGGCTACAAGGATGCAGAGTACATCGAAACGGTGCTCTATGCCTCCAAAGTCGGCTTCGACATTACGCTGGTCGTCGAGAAGTTGTTTGAACTGGAAAAGATCATCGAAATCTCCAAGAAAACCGGCATAACCCCCAAGCTGGGGATCCGGGTCAAGCTTTCTTCCAAAGGAACCGGCAAATGGGCCACCTCCGGCGGTGAAGATGCCAAATTCGGCCTGCGCATGTCGGAAATAATCGCCGCTATCCGGATGCTGGAAGATCAGGACATGCTCGGCTCGGTCAAATTGCTGCATTCACACATCGGCAGCCAGGTCACCAAGATCGACAAGATCAAGACCGCACTGATCGAAGTTGCCCGCGTCTACACCGAGATGCGAAAGCTGGGCGTTGGGATTGAATACATTGATATCGGTGGAGGCTTGGGGGTCGATTACGACGGTTCCAAATCGAGCTATTTTTCCAGCGTCAACTACACTATTGAAGAATATGCCAACGACGTTATCTACCAGATCAAGAACATCTGTGATGAAGCGGGAGTTGAATGCCCCAATATCATTTCCGAGTCGGGACGGGCTACCGTTGCTCACTACTCGGTGCTGGTCACCAACGTCCTCAACACCAACACCCAACACTTGATGCCGGATTTTGAAGAGATTCTGGCTCAGTCTGAAAAAGTAGCCCCTACCGTCAAAAAGCTGATGGACATCTATAAAAGCCTTGATCGCTATTCACTGAGAGAGGACTATCACGACACACTGCAATTGATCAACGAAGCGGTGAGCCTTTTCAATTTGGGGTACCTGACGCTCAACGATCGGGCAATTGCAGAATGGCTCTACTCAAAAATCATCAAAAAGATCAACAGTATCGTCGAGAAGATCAAACCGATCCCGGAGGAGTTGCAAAGCTTCCAGCTCTCCATGCGGCAGACCTACTTTGCCAACTTTTCACTATTCCAGTCGATTCCCGACTCGTGGGCGATTGACCAACTTTTCCCGATCGTGCCGTTGCAGCGCCTCAACCAGAAACCGGATGTCATGGCCTCGGTTGCCGACATCACCTGTGACTCGGATGGCGAGATCACCAGCTTCGTCGGCGAAAACGGCCGTTCGAAATTTCTGCCGTTGCATAAGATCCGCAAAGACGAAAACTATTTTATCGGTTTTTTTCTGATCGGCGCTTATCAGGAGATTCTGGGCGATCTGCACAATTTGTTCGGCGACACCAACGCGGTCCATATCACCTTCAACAAAAAGACCGGCTACATGATCGATACCGTCATTAATGGCGACGCCACCTGGGAAACGCTGAAATATGTACAGTATAAAGGGCCGGAGATTTTGAAGCGCGTCAGGGACAACCTGGAGAAAAGCGTCGCCTCAAAGAAAATTTCCATCGAAGAGAGCAGCCACTTTGTCGAACTGCTGGACAAAACACTGCTCGGATATACCTATCTGGGAGAATAATGCTATGAGCAAAGTCCTAATAATCGGAGCCGGCGGTGTCGGCCAGGTCGTGACCCATAAATGCGCTCAACGGCGCGACATTTTCAGCGAAATTACCCTGGCCTCGCGCACGCCACGCATCGTTTCGCGCGCCGTGATGCGTGCCTTGTCACA
>JABBNX010000123.1:1204-10441 GCA_019352135.1 Pseudomonadota bacterium | reverse complement strand
CAGCGGGATCGTCCAGAGTGGGCCGTTTTTCGGTAGGAACCGCGTCAGCCAGCCGAGAAACAGAGCAGCCGTAATAACAGCCAGCAGCTGCCCGTACGGGACGTAGCGGATGTCGACGACTCCCAGCCTCGGGGCGGCGATGAAAAACACGATCGAAGCGATACACCCGAACCAGAGATAGGCGAGGGCGGTAACAAGCTCGCTGTCCCGGCGTCTGCGGCCGCTCCACCAGAGCATGACGACGCTCCCGACAGCCGCGAGGATCGCGAACGGCAGTATCTGGGGTGGTACGATCTCCCGCCACGAATTGATGGTCCATGCCAGGTGATACGAGGTTGTGAAGCGGGTGAAAACGAGCAGCGGGACGAGCCAGAAAGCCAGGAACAGAAAGCCCAGTGTATAGACTTTGAGCAGGTAGATGAACCGCCGGATGAAACCGTCGTGGACTATCAGCAAGAACATGGATACAGCCTCGACGAACAATAGAGTGTAGCCATGGCTGAAGCCGACCAGGAATACCAGAACCGCGTTGCCGATCACCCACCGTTCGTGGCGGGCACCGTAATACATGGCGCCGAGCAGGATCAGGGAGAGGGAGAGGCTGAGGCTGTAGGAGAACTCTCCCGCCAGCGTGCTCAGAATGTTGCCGCCCCACATGGAGTTGGCCGAGTGGAACAGAAACGGCAGGGTAAAGATCGCCCCGAGGATCGGCGCGGGAAAGGGGCGCTGCAGTCCGCGCAGCAGCAGGTAGGCCGTGATCGGGAGCAACAGTGTGCCGAGCAGTGTCACGATCTTGAACGCGACGGTGAGGGGGATGGCGACATTGAGCAGGCACATGAGCAGAAACGGCAGCGGGAAGTAAAACTGCAGGAGCGGAAAACCGGCGTAGTTGCCCATCGTCCATCCGGAGATCTTCCCGTGGGGCAGGAGCTGATGGCGGAGGTAGTCAAGGGTATAGTAATGCGAAGCCGTGTCGCCGCCGGTGGTGACGGTACTGGTTACCAGATATTGTGGGTTCAGGTTGATGATAATGAAGATGATAACGGCGGCCAGAACGACCGTGTCCACCAGCCCGGTGTCCCTGGGGCTGGTATGCCACCCCGCTTCATCTGCGGTAGTGCGCCTGCCAGGGAGGAGGGACCAGAACCAGAGCAGCAAGACAAGGATTGCTGCGCCGTAACCTGCCCGTTGCCAGGTCGCCCGATCGACACGATCCACGAGGCTTTTAGCGGCGACAGCCGGCACAACCATGGAAGAGGACACCAGTTCGTGGCTGCCGTTCACCTCCGCTTCGGTTGCGACAAAAACCGCATAATGGCCCAGATCACCCTTGGCAGGAGCAATGCTGAATGTTGTCGTGCCGGTGCCGTTATCCATACGTACCATCTGCTGCCCTTGTTCAACAGTCAGGGCCGCCGGGGCATAGCAGGTCAGACGGACTTCTTTTAGCGCCGGGTCTTTCGTGGAGAGATGGACAGTGACAAAAGCCCCCAGCCCGCTGGGTTTCTGTTCCAGAGCTAGCGCCACTACCGGGGGGTGCTCCCGCTGTGTGGTCGTGAGTACCGCAAGTGATCCCGCTGACACGGTGCGGCCATCGGGGTGCTGATAAAAAACCTCCAGAAACAGTGGGAAGGAACCGTTGAGGGAACGCGGCACGGGCATTGTGAAGGCGATATCAACAGATTTTCCGGGGGGGAGACGGGGGGCGACGGCAACCGCCTGTTTGCGATCAAACAGGCGGGCCTGTAGCGACAGGTTGCGTGCGCTCTCGTTACCCCTGTTCGTGATGGTGACTTTAATACCGGCCTGGTCGGCAGAAGCACCACCACTCGCAGTATGGATGACCGTCGTGGCCGTGGTGATTGCCAGCGTAATGTCGCCGCCAAACGCCTGGGACCGGCCAGGCCCCAAGAGGAGAAAGAACATCATCGCGACGAGCAGATATGGCTTGATCATGAACACTTACGTGCCCCCTTGCATTTGAAAACTATCTCAGTCCGCCCCGGCGGCATCACCCCTCCGCCCGCTTCTCCCGTTCGGCAAGCGCAAAGTCGGCGTCGGTCATCATATCCACCAGCTGCTCGAAACTAGTTTTTGGTTCCCATCCAAGCTGCGTCTTCGCCTTGGTCGGATCCCCCAGAAGCAGGTCAACCTCGGCCGGGCGGAAATATTTCGGGTCGATGCGGATGACGACCGTGCCGCTTGCCGTGTCGATCCCCTTTTCATCTATACCGCTCCCCTGCCACTCAAGCGGCATGCCGAGGCGGCCGAAGACTTTTTCGGCAAAGGTGCGCACCATGAAGGTCTCGCCGGTGGCGATGACGTAATCTTCCGCCACATCCTGCTGCAGCATGCGCCACATCGCTTCAACATAATCGCCGGCAAAGCCCCAGTCCCTTTTGGCATCGATGTTGCCGAGGTAGAGGCACTCCTGCAACCCCAGTTTGATGCGGGCAGCAGCGCGGGTGATCTTGCGGGTGACGAAGGTTTCGCCGCGGCGGGGCGATTCGTGGTTGAAGAGGATGCCGTTGGAGGCGTGCATGTTGTAGCTTTCGCGGTAGTTCTGGGTGATGTAAAAGGCGTAGGCCTTGGCGCAGGCGTAGGGAGAACGGGGGTAGAAGGGAGTGGTTTCCTTCTGGGGGGTTTCAACCACCTTGCCGTACAGTTCGGATGATGACGCTTGATAGAAGCGGGTGTTCAGGCCGGTTTCGCGAATCCCTTCCAGAATGCGCACCGCCCCGAGGGCATCAACTTCTCCGGTGTATTCCGGGACGTCGAAGGAAACCCGGACGTGGCTCTGGGCGCCGAGGTTGTAGATCTCGTCCGGCTGGATGGCCCGCAGCAGCATGTTGATGGAGCTGGCGTCGTTCAGATCGCCGTAATGGAGGAACATGCGCACATCTTTTTCGTGCGGGTCGCGGTAGAGGTGATCGATACGGCCGGTGTTGAAGGAGGAGGAGCGGCGCACCATGCCGTGGACTTCATACCCTTTGGAGAGAAGCAGTTCGGCGAGATAGGAGCCGTCCTGGCCGGTGATGCCGGTAATAAGCGCTTTTTTCATCGGTAGTTCCTCCGTCTTGAAAATATTAAATTCTTTAACGCCTTTTATCTCCCCAGCAGCGGACTCAAGACCTGATAGGTCAGGTAGCCCATCAGTGCCGAGGCCGGAATGGTCAGAACCCAGGCGATCAGAATCCGCTTGGCCACATTCCAGTTGACGGCGGTCAGGCGCTTGGAAAGACCGACCCCCAGGATGGCCGAGGTTATGACATGGGTGGTGCTCGTCGGCATGCCAAAGGCTGATGCCCCGAGGATGACGCCGGCTGAGGCGGTTTCAACACAGAAGCCATGCACCGGCTGCAGCTTGACAAAGTCACGCCCGACGGTCTTGATGATCCGCCAGCCGCCGGCGGCGGTACCGAGCGCCATGGCCGTCGCGCAGGCCACCATGACTTCCCACGGTACGGCAAAGGTTTTGAGAAACCCGAAGCTGACCAGGGACATGGTGATGACCCCCATTGACTTCTGGGCGTCGGCGGTACCGTGGGAAAAAGCCATCAGGGCGGCAGAGCCGATCTGCATCCGGCGGAAGTTCTTGTTGAGGCCGCTGGGGGCGCTGTTGCGGAAGATCCGGTACAGAAGCAGCATGAAGAAAAAGCCGACGATTACCCCCAATATCGGAGAGAGAATCAAGGCCAGGACAATCATTTTCAGTCCGCCCCACTTCAGGGCGCCCATGCCGGCATGGGCAATCACCGCCCCCGAGAGGCCGCCGATAATCGCGTGCGAAGAAGAGGAGGGGAGCCCATAGTACCAGGTGATCAGATTCCAGATTATCGCACCCGCTATGCCGGCCAGCACCACCATCTGGGTTATGTTGGAGGCGTCAACAATGTCTTTGCCGATGGTCGTGGCAACCTTGGTGGAAATCATCGCGCCGGCAAAATTGAGCACTGCCGCCATAATGATGGCCGACCTGACCGAGAGGGCGCGGGTCGAGATACAGGTGGCTATGGCGTTGGCCGTGTCGTGAAAACCGTTGATATAGTCGAAAAGGAGCGCCGCCAGGACCACCAGGCAGAGCATCAGGAAGGCCGGATCAAGCATTCTTTACCACCACGCTTTCCAGGATGTTGGAGGCGTCTTCGCACCTGTCGGTCGCCTTTTCGAGCGTTTCGTAAATTTCCTTCCACTTGATCAGCTGGATCGGGTCCTTCTCTTCATCGAACAGGCGGCTGATCGCCTCGCGCGAAACCCTGTCCGCCTCATTTTCCAGCGAGTTGATCTCCACGCACGCCTCGAAGATCTGCTCATTGGTCTTCTTCCCCAGCATGGCAACCGCCTTGTCGACCGCATAGCACGACTGCAAGATGATGAACCCGAGCGATTTGGCTTCGGCAGGAATGGCTTCCACATTGTACATGATAACCCGCTGGGCGGAGGCGTCAATCAGGTCAAGGATGTCATCCAGCTTGGAGGCGAGCGAGTAGATATCTTCACGATCGAGAGGCGTTACAAAAGTCTTGTTGAGGGTCTGGATGATCTCGTGAGTCAGGGAGTCGCCTTTATGTTCTATTTCCTTGATTCTGCGCTGGCTTTCGGCAGGATTTTCAAAATCATCGAGCATCTCCTTCAGCAGTTTTGCGCCGACGATGATATTTTCAGTCATCTCCTTGAAAAGTTTGAAGAATTTTTCTTCTTTGGGTATCAATCCGAACATGGGTGCGCCTCCGTTAATTTTCGTGCCGACTCCGTTTAAAACTGGTGAGTAATAGCATACTTTTAGTTCCGTTTACAGAGTAATTTTATTCACCACCCCATCAACAGAGCATCATGATTGCCTTTGCCGCCAAGTTGCAGTATCTTTGCTTTTTTTAGCGAAAGGAGCCTGATATGAATATGTTCCATGCCGCCGTTCTCGGCGCCTTGCAGGGTTTTACCGAGGTGCTGCCGATCAGCAGTTCGGCCCACCTGATCCTGATCCCCTGGCTGTTTAACTGGCCCGAATCCGGCCTGACGTTTGATGTTGCCCTGCATCTGGGGACTTTTCTGGCTCTGGCGCTCTATTTCTGGCGCGACGTCATTGAAATCGTGTTTTCATTCTTCGATGTCCTGGCCACGCGCAAACTGAACACCCCCGCCCGGAGATTGCCGTTTCTGATCATTGCCGCCACCGTTCCGGCCGCCATTGTCGGCAAGCTGTTCGAGCATCAGGTTGAAGCGGTCTTTCGCGCCATGCCCCTGCTGATCGCCGCTTTGATGGTTATTTTCGGCTTTATTCTCGGGCTCGCCGATTACTTCGGGCGCAAACGCCTGGTGCTGGACGAAATTACGCCGGGCAGCGCGCTGACTATCGGTGTGCTGCAATGCCTGGCGTTGATTCCGGGGGTCTCCCGCTCCGGCATCACGATCACCGCCGGACTGATGCTCGGTTTCACCCGGGAGAGCGCCGCCCGCTTCTCATTCCTGATGTCGCTGCCGGTTGTTGCCGGCGCTGCGCTGCTCAAAGGCGTGGAGCTGTCCAAACAGGGCATTCCGGCCGGCGAAATCCAGCCGATGCTGGTCGGGATCGTAGTCTCGGCCGTTACCGGCTATATCAGTGTCGCCTTCCTGCTCAGTTATGTGCAAAAAAAGAGCATGTCACCGTTTGTCTGGTACCGCTTTATTGTGGGGACCGGTTTGATGATTGCCATCTTGATGGGGTTCAAAGCGTAGGGGGAAGTATGCAGGGTGGGATCAAGGAGTGGCCCGAGGACGAACGTCCGCGGGAAAAGATGCTCAAACAGGGTGCGGCAACGCTCTCCGACGCGGAATTGCTGGCGCTGATTATCAGGGTTGGCGATCCCAGTTCCCGGCAGAGCGCCATCGACTTGGGGCGGGAATTGATCACACACTTCAGCGGCAACCTCCGCGAACTGGGAAGCGCCGACCTCGGCGAGCTCTGTGTCATCAAGGGAATGGGACTGGCCAAGGCCACCAGCGTCAAAGCAGCCTTTACCCTGGCGACCCGTTTCCAGGGGCGCAAACTGGAGCGTCTCGACCGCTTTACCTCTCCGCAACAGGTCTTCGACTATTTCCATCACGAATTCCGCGACAGCCGCAAGGAATATTTTCTCATCCTGCTGCTGGATGGCAAGAACCGCATTATCAGGCGGGTCCAGATCTCCGAGGGGAGTCTCAATCAAAGCATCGTCCATCCGCGCGAAGTTTTCAGCCCGGCGGTGAAGGAATCGGCAGCCGCCGTAATCCTGGTACATAATCATCCGACCGGCGACCCGTCCCCCAGCAGCGAGGATATCGCCGTCACCCGCCGGCTGAAAGAGGCAGGGGAAATCATGGGGATCAAGGTGCTCGACCATATTATTGTCGGGGATGGTGAATACCTGAGTTTTGTCGAGCGGGGGTTGCTGTAGCGTTCCGGGCGGGCACGCGGCGCCCCACCGTCCTACTGATGGTGCGCTTCTTTCCCGCGTTCTTGTGCGCTTTTAAGCGCCTTACGACGCCGTCGGCCACCGAGCAGCGTTTCTTCGATAACTATCGCAACAAAGCAGATGATGAACAGGGAAAAGATACTTCCCAGAATAATGCGCATGTATCCCTCGCCAAGTAAGACACTACCCTGCATCATGTTATTTCACCTCCAGAAATGATAACGCCTCATCCACTGCCCGCCGGGACGCCGCCACACAGTCGTTAAGCCCGATGCCGCGATAGGAATTGCCGGTCAGTATCAGCCCCGGATGCGCACTGAGCAATCCGCCCAGCGCCTGCAGCCGCGCACCATGACCGACGGTGTACTGCGGGATGGCCTGAGGATGACGGAAGACCCGGACAAATTCCGGCGCGGCGGCGATTCCCATCGTCACGGCCAGATCCTGCCTGACACGGTCCACTACTTCGTCATCACTCAACGTGATGTATTCCGGAAAGCACGCCCCCCCCATCATGCTGCGGAGCAGCACTTTTCCTTCCGGGGCCCGACGTTCGAACATACTGGAATCCCACAGGGTGCCGAGTGTGTTACGCCCCTCTTTTTTCGGGATCAGGAACCCGAAGCCATCCAGCGAGCGCCCGATCTGCTCCCGGCCATAGCCGAAACAGATGACCGTCATGCTGGCGTAGGGGATCTGCCGCAACATTCCGGCTATGCCGCCGTCAAAACCGGCCAGCATCTCCGCCGCCGCAAAAGCGGGCGCCGCCATGATGACCAGGTCAGCCTCATGGATGCTGCCGTCGCTGCACGTCACCCGATACGGAGCATTCTCCGCCTTTGCCACTTCAGTCACGGCTGCTCCGGGTTTGACTATTGCTCCCAGCGAGGTTGCGATGGTATCGGAAAGCGCCTGGATGCCCTCGCGGAATGAGGTCAGCACTCCACCCGGGCCGGCGGCGCTGGAAACGACCTTTCCCGCCGCCTGATCCTGTTTTTTCTTTTTGGCCAACATGATCATGGCCCGGATCAGGCCGCCGTATTCCCGCTCCAGCTCGGCAATGCGCGGGAAACAGGATTCCAGCGACATGGTTTCGGGATCGCCGGCAAAGATGCCGGAAACCATCGGGGCGATCAGTTTGTCAAGCGCCTCATTCCCCAGGCGGCGGCGCCCGAAGGCGGCCAGCGTCTCGTCAACACCGGCGGGTGCCGGTGAAATAAAGGGGGTTGGCTCCAGAGCCAGCCGCAGCTTACCCGGCCAGGAGATCAGACGGCTTTTGAGGAAGGCCGCGGCGCCGTCCGGCAACTGGTGCAGCTCACCGCCGGAAAAGATAAAGCGTTTGCGGGCGTTGTCGTTGCTGCGATGCAGGGTATTCTCCACGCCAAGCGCCCGGCAGAGCTCCAGCGTCTGCGGCTTGCTGTCCAGAAAACCGTTTGGTCCCCATTCGCACGTGTAGCCGTCCGCCTTGATGCTCCGGATCTTCCCTCCCGGACGCTCTTCCTTCTCCAGCAGGGTGATCTCCAGCTCTGTTCCGGCAGTGCGGCATTTGTCCCGCAGCAGCCATGCTGTCGCCAGGCCGGATATGCCGCCGCCGATGATGATAACTTTTTTCATGGACAGACCCCCATAGTGCTCCTGTGAACTGTGGCTGATAGTACGTGTGACGACCGCCCCTGTCAATGTATACACCTCCAGCAATGTTGACAGCTCGGGAGTTAGAGCTTACATTGCGGTCAAATAATGAAATGATGGAGAATATAATGGCACAAGTCGACTATTACAAGGCGTTGGGGATTGAGAAAGGCGCGTCGGCAGACGATATCAAGAAAGCCTTTCGCAAGCTCGCGGTCAAGTACCACCCGGACCGCAACCCGGATAACAAGGCTGCCGAGGATAAGTTCAAGGAGATCAACGAGGCCTATGCCGTGCTCTCCGACCCGGAGAAGAAACAGCAGTACGACACCTTCGGTTCCAGCGGCTTTCACAAACAGTACAGCCAGGAAGATATTTTCCGCGGCTTCGATTTCGGCTCCGCCTATAAAGATATGGGGGGAGGAACCAGCGGAGGCGCGGAGGATATTTTTTCGCGCCTGTTCGGCGGCTCATTTAGTCGCGGAGGAGGACAGGGCGGGTTCCGGTCGGCTCCGCAAAGGGGTGTTGATCACGAAATGGAGCTTACCGTCAGCTTTCGGGACGCGACCCAGGGGGCTGAAAAACTGATCGCCTTCCGGCGCAACGGTCAGCGGGAAGAGCTGAAGGTAAAAATCCCGGCCGGCGTCGATAATGGCAGCAAGATCCGTATTACCGGCAAAGGGGGCCAGGGAGAGGGAGGCGGTCCAACCGGCGATCTGTTCCTGATCATCCATGTCCTTCCCGATCCGGTCTTCATCCGTGATGGCGGCGATCTGTTCGTCGAACGCTCCGTTCCGTTCAGTGCCGCCTGCCTGGGTATTTCTCTCGATGTACCGACTCTTGAGGGTGACAAACGCATCAAAGTACCGGCCGGCATTCAGCCCGGCACCAAGATCAGGCTGAAGGGGTGCGGCATCAAAACTCTCGGCTCGAATGTCAAAGGTGATCTCTATGTCAAGGTCGCCGTCCATATTCCCGAATCCCTGAACAATGAGCAGAAGAAACTGGTAGAGGAACTGGCAGCGAAGGGGCTCTAACCCCGGTTTCATACTTTCTGCATTCCATATCCGGCAAAAACAAAAACGGGGCCGAATACTCACACGGCATCGATAGAGGAGGCAATTGATGCCATTCGTGCATTCACGGTTTATCAAGAGAGCAGTACTACTGACAG
>JABBNX010000123.1:0-1194 GCA_019352135.1 Pseudomonadota bacterium | reverse complement strand
GCGGCCGCAGCCTCCTCTGCATGGAGCGGTGCGTATGCTGCAGACGGGGCTGGTAGAGTTCTCCAACAGCTTGAAAAAACCGATACAATGTACAAATTTAAGGATAAAACGCCGCCTGAACTGATAAAAGAGAACAAAAAGCCGGTCGCGGAACAGCACCGGGACGACAAGAAAGTTTTTGTGAGGAAATTTCGACTTGAAGGAAATACTCTGATTGACGATAAGGAACTCATGTCTGTTGTTGCACCAGCCGAAGGTAAAGAATTGACTTTGGAAGAAATCAGGGGCGTCGCCGAGAGGATCACGGCGAAATACCGTGCCAAGGGCTACCTTATTGTGAATGCCTATATACCGTCACAAAGTATCTTTGACGGCGCCGTGCTCATTAAAAACAGCACCGGGTATCACACAGTAAGCGCTTTCGGCGTTGTATTGATAAAGGTAGTTGAAGGCACCGTGGGGACTATTTCCGTAACCGGTAATAAGCATTACAGCAGTTCATTCATAGAAAGTTACCTTGAAACAGTCAGAAGGGACCCATCACTAAAAGCGGAAACATTGGAAAAAGCATTACTCCTCCTGAATGAGAATTCGTCATTATCGGTAAAGGCAACGCTGAAAGCGGGAAAAGAGCTTGGCACAACGGACATAATTGCAACTGTTTCAGACAAATACCCCCTGTCCGGCGCTGTTTCCTACGATAACTTCGGCGTGAAATCAACCAGCAGGAACCGCTTGGCAGCATCGCTGAACAAGGGCAACACGGTAACGAGCGGCGATACGATAAAACTGAATGGCATTATCGGGCTGGATACAATGGATCCTGACCGGCTTTCCTATGGCCGTGCCGAGTATAGCGTACCGGTAGGAACGCTTGGGACTCAGACCGGCGCCTATTATTCAAACACCATTTATAGCGTTGGAGGAGCTGATTCGCTCGCCCGGTTGGGTCTCAACGGCAAAGCCCATGTTGCCGGCCTCTATGTCACCCATCCCGTCCTGAAGAAATTCGATGAGACCCTGAATGTACGTCTTGGCGGCGAATATATTTCCCTGCACGACAACGTGCTGGGAAGCACCCAGGACAAGGATGAAATCCGCAAACTTACCACGGGAATATCGTACGAATTGACGGATAGGTTTCTGGGCAAAAATTATATCAGTTTCGGATATGCGAGGGGTCTTGGCACTTTT